>JAZQLM010000166.1:0-9385 GCA_045542655.1 Clostridia bacterium
TTTGATTACTTTGATTCAAACAGAATTCAGCTTTTTGGAATGGTAGAAAGTACATACCTTGCCGATATGTCTCCCGAAAAGCGTTATAACAGTATTAAAGCCTTATTTGAAACACATATACCGGCAGTTATTGTTACAAGAAATGCAACCATTCATCCGGAGGTTTTAGAGCTTGCTAAAATTTATCAGATTCCGCTTATGAGGACTGTAAGTGCAACATCTGCATTTATGAGTTCACTTATTTCGTTTTTGAATGTTGAGCTTGCTCCGAGAATAACACGCCACGGCGTGTTAGTAGAGGTATACGGTGAAGGTATTCTTATTCTCGGTGAGAGCGGAGTTGGTAAGAGCGAGACTGCAGTTGAGCTTATGAAAAGAGGTCACCGTCTTGTTGCTGATGATGCTGTTGAGATTAAAAAGGTGTCTTCTAAATCACTTGTTGGTTCATCGCCCGAAATTATCAGGCATTTTATTGAGATAAGGGGTATAGGTATAGTTGATGTAAAGAAAATATTTGGTATGGGTGCTGTAAAGGATACAGAAAAAATCAATATGGTTATCCATCTTGAAAATTGGCAGAGCGGAAAGCAGTACGATAGACTCGGACTTGTTGATGAATATACAAATATTTTAGGAATCGATATACCGTCTCTTACAATTCCTGTCCGTCCGGGCAGAAATCTTGCTATTATTTTTGAGGTTGCCGCAATGAATAACCGTCAGAGAAGAATGGGTTATAATGCTGCCGAGGAGCTTAACAAACGCATATTAGGTCAGCTAAACGGCGAAGTATAAGCAAATATTTGAGTGAGGTAATTTATGAATTTGAAAGAATTGTTTGAAAATACATTCGGAAGAGAAAAAGTATTTTTTAATGAGCCTATGAGTAAGCATACCACCTTTCATATCGGCGGAAATGCGGATTGTTTTTTAAAGCTTACAAGCAGTGAAGAAGTTTTAAAGGCGGTTAAGCTTTGCAGAGAAAACGGACAGAATCTGTTTATTTTAGGTAACGGCTCGAATATATTAGTCGGAGACGGCGGTATAAGAGGCGTTGTAATTCAGCTTGAAAAAGGCTTTGACTCAGCAGAATTTGATACCGTAAATATGAGAGTTAAGGCAGAGTCGGGAATACTTCTTACTAAGCTTTCAAATCTTGCACTTAAATATGAGCTATCAGGTCTTGAATGTATTTCAGGAATTCCGGGAACACTCGGCGGTGCTGTATATATGAACGCCGGTGCATACGGCGATGAGATTGCCAATCACATAATAAGTGTTACATTTATAGATGAAAAGCTTAATGTTGTAACCATTGACAAGGAAGCTTGTGAGTTTGGATACAGAAAGAGTATTTTTACAGACAGTAATAAAATTATTCTTTCAGCGGTTTTACAGCTTGAGAAAGCTCCGGCTGAGAAAATCAAGGAGCGTATGGCTGAATATACCCATAAAAGAGTTACAAAACAGCCTATTGACAGGTTTAGTGCAGGAAGCACTTTTAAAAGGCCGGAGGGCAATTTTGCAGGGACATTGATAGAGCAGTCGGGACTTAAAGGGAAAACCATAGGCGGTGCTCAGGTTTCCGAAAAGCACGCAGGTTTTATTATAAATACAGGAACGGCAACAGCAAAGGATGTTCTTGATTTGGTAAAATATGTTCAGAAAACTGTATATGAAAAATCAGGCGTAATCTTAGAGACTGAAATTAAGAAAATTGGTGAATTTGGGGAGGAAAATTAATGAAAACGGTTATCATCACAGGCCTCAGCGGTGCGGGTAAATCTTTGGCTGTTGATGTACTGGAGGATTTGGGATTTTTTTGTATAGATAATCTTCCGCCGGAGCTTATTATGAAGTTTGCGGATTTGATATTGCAGACGGGTGGAAGGCTGGAAAAATCTGCTATGGTATGCGATATAAGAAGCGGTGATATAAGTCAGCTTGAAGCTGCTCTGGAAGAGCTTAAAAAAAGAGGAGTAGACTACGAAATACTCTATCTTGGGGCATCATCAGAGGTGCTTGTGAAAAGGTATAAGGAAACTCGACGTCAGCACCCACTTTCAAAGGATGGACTTCTCACAGAGGGAATTGAAAAGGAGAGGGAGCTGTTTGAAAAAATAAGAAAAAGAGCAACGTATGATATTGACACGTCAATGTTTTCGGCTACGCAGCTTAAAGAACATTTAAGCAGATTGTATAACAATGATTTAACAACCGAGAAAATGGCTGTAAATATAATATCATTTGGTTATAAGTACGGTATTCCGCTTGATTCTGATTTAGTGTTTGATGTGCGTTTTCTTCCTAATCCGTATTATATACCGGAGCTTAAGTACCACACAGGTCTTGACAGTGATGTATATGATTATGTTATGAGCTTTGAGGAAACGAGAAAGTTTCTTGTAAAGCTTTACGATTTAATAGAGTATCTTATTCCGCTCTATATAGAGGAGGGTAAAACGCAGCTTGTTATTTCCATAGGCTGTACAGGCGGACATCACAGAAGTGTTACAATCGCAGAAGCACTCGATAAAAAGCTTAAGGAAAACGGTCATAATGTTTTTATTGCTCACCGTGATACCCGTAAAGGTATTTAGCGTTATCGGGGGTAGGGAAAATGTTTAAAAATAACAGAATTGTTGCGGTCGGCGGAGGTACAGGTCTTTCGGTTATGCTGAAAGGTCTTAAAAAATATACCGATAACATAACGGCAATTGTTACCGTTGCCGATGACGGAGGAAGCAGCGGGAAGCTAAGATATGACCTTAATATATTGCCTCCGGGGGATATAAGAAACTGTATAAGGGCACTTGCTGATTCCGAACCGCTTATGGATGAGCTGATTAATTATCGTTTTTCGGATGGAGAATTGAAGGGACAAAGCTTTGGAAATCTTTTGCTTGCGGCGATGACGGGGGTTTGTGACGGGGATTTTTTAAGAGCGGTAAGAGAGGTAAGCAACGTTCTAAAGGTGAGAGGTAAGGTGCTTCCGGTTACAGGTGATGACGTGTATTTGACGGCACTGCTTGAAAACGGTGTAAAGGTATACGGAGAAAGTGCAATCGGGCGTTCGACACATTTTTATAATAGTAAAATTGAAAGTGTGTGGCTTGAAAAAAAGAATGATAGTGATAAAACGGAGATTAAGGCACTTGATGAGGCAATTGAAGCTATTGAAGGTGCGGATATAATAATTCTCGGTCCGGGTAGTCTTTATACAAGTATAATGCCGAATCTTATTGTGCCGGGAATTAAAGAGGCGATTTACAGGGCATCTGCACCTGTTGTCTATATTAACAATATAATGACTCAGCCGGGAGAAACTGACGGATATACTGCGTTTGACCATTTTAAGGCTGTGACGGACCATACCTATGAGGATTTTATTGATTACTGTGTAATAAATGATGGTGTGGCGGAAAAGAGTATACTTGTAAAATATCTTGAAGATGATGCCTTTATGGTCAAAAACGATGCTAATAAATTTAAAAATTATGATACATCAATTATTGAAGGTGACCTTATTTATCTGACCGAGGCGGAGACTATAAGACATAATAACATCAAGCTTGCGGATATTTTATGTGAAATTTTAAAACGGGAGAAGAAATTATGATTTCCTTTTCACAAAAAATCAAATCAGAGCTTTTAAGGCGTGAGGCACCTGCTTACTGCTGTGCGGCGGCGGAGCTTGCTTCGTATATCCTTGTTTTGGGGAAAGATAGTGATGAGTTTGTGAATATATCAGCTGAAAATGAGCTTCTGATAAGCCACATTGTTCAGCTTATTAAAAAAGTACTTAAATCAAATGTTAATCCCCTTAAAATAGGAAGTACATACAGTCTTATGCTCCCTAAGGGACAGAAATTTAAAGAGAAATATGCCTGTTTTTATGATGGCCTAAAGGAGTCTTTGGTTGCCGATATTTACAAAAAGGATTGCTGCAGAGCTGCATTTATAAAGGGGATTTTTATTGCGTCAGGCTCTATAGTAAATCCTGAAAAGAATTACAGTCTTGAATTTAGCTTTAAGGATAAGGCTCTTTTAAATGCCGTAAGCTTTGTGTTTAAACAGCTTAATCTGGAGCTTAAAGAGGCGGTAAGAAAATCAAGTGATATTCTGTATACCAAAAACAGTAATATAATTTGCGATTTCCTGACAAGAATAGGTGCTCATAATGAGTATATGCAGATATTAAATCTTAAAATTGAAAGAGAGCTGAGAAACGATTTTAACAGAGCGGTCAACAGCGAAATTGCCAATATGGATAAAACCATAAAGGCATCAATTAAGCATATAACTGCTATTGAAAAAATTAAAGACAAAAAAGGGCTTGAAATACTTCCGGACGAGCTTTACGAGCTTGCTGTACTCAGGCTTGAAAATAAAAATATGAGTATTTCGGAGCTTGCTTTAAACTTAAAGGAACCAATTACAAAATCAGGTGTGAACCACAGACTTAACAAAATAATGAAAATAGCTGATACCTTGTAGTATGCAGGGTATTTTAAAGATAACGGAGGAAAGGAAATTATGGCATTTGCTCATTTGCATACACATACTTCATTCAGCCTGCTTGACGGTGAAGGTACTGTAAAAAAGATACTTGACCGTGCGAAAGAGCTTGGGCAAACATCAATGGCGATAACCGACCACGGTAATATGTACGGTGTTATTGATTTTTATGAATACGCAAAGGAAATAGGTATTCATCCCGTAATCGGGTGTGAGGTATATGTTGCGGCAAGAACAAGATTTGATAAAATTCATGAATATGATGCACAAAGCTCGCATCTTATTTTGCTTGCCGAAAATGAAAAGGGACTAAAAAACCTTATGTATCTTGTTTCCTGTGGATTTGTGGAAGGTTTTTATTACAAACCCCGTATAGATATAGATATTTTAAGAAAGTACAGCGAGGGTATTATAGCACTCAGCGGCTGTATGTTCGGTGTGATTTCAAGAAAGCTGCTTGCTGATAATATTGACGGGGCAAAGGAGACACTTGAAACCTTTCTTGATATTTTCGGTCGTGATAATTTTTTCATTGAAATTCAGGACCATGGCATATATGAGCAAAAAAAGCTTAATATGGAGCTTATCAGTCTTGCGAGGGAATATAATGTAGGACTTGTTGCGACTAATGATATACATTATGTGAAGAGGTCTGATGCTGAGTATCAGGATATTCTGATGTGTATACAGATGGGAAAGACCATTGACGATACGGACAGAATGAAGATGTCAACAGAAGAGCTTTATGTAAAGTCCGAGGAGGAAATGTCGGGGCTTTTTTCTTATGTTCCCGAGGCACTGGAGAATACGGAAAAGATTGCAAAAAGATGTAATGTTGAATTTGAGTTCGGAAAGCTTCATCTACCTAAATTTGATTTGCCGGAAAGTTATACTTCAAAGGAGTATTTGTATGAGCTTTGTGAGCAAGGGTATAAAAAGAGATATACAAATGATGAGGTAAAGGAAAGGCTTTATTATGAACTCGGTGTTATAGAAAATATGGGATATATTGACTATTTTCTTATTGTCTGGGACTTTGTTAATTTCGCAAAGAATAACGGGATTATGGTCGGACCGGGAAGAGGGAGTGCGGCAGGAAGTGTTGTATCATACTGTCTTGGTATTACGGATATTGATCCCATAAAATATGACTTGATTTTTGAACGTTTTCTAAATCCTGAACGAGTAACTATGCCTGATATTGATATAGACTTTTGTTATGAAAGACGTTCGGAGGTAATTGATTACGTTAACCGTAAATACGGAACAGACAGGGTTGCACAGATAGTAACCTTTGGAACAATGGCGGCAAGACTTGCTGTAAGAGATACAGCGAGAGCTCTTAATATACCATATGCCCTTGCGGACAAGGTTGCAAAACAGATACCGCATGAGCTTAATATAACAATCGGAGCGGCACTTGAAGCTAATAAAGAACTTAAACAAATGTACGAAAGCGATGCTTCTGTTAAAAAATTGATTGATACGGCATCAGAGCTTGAGGGATTGCCGAGACATACATCAACTCATGCAGCAGGTGTTGTTATCACCAATGAGCCGGTAGTAAGCTATGTGCCTCTTCAAATGAATGAGGATGTTATTACTACGCAGTTTACAATGACCACTATTGAGCGTCTTGGACTTTTAAAAATGGATTTTCTTGGACTAAGGACTCTTACTGTAATCAGGGATGCTGTCAAGAATATAGAGCTTTTTAAAGGGGAAAACGTTGATTTTGCAGAGCTTGGAACTGATGATGAGGATGTATATCGGATGATTTCAAAGGGTGATACCGACGGTGTATTTCAGCTTGAAAGCGGCGGTATGAAGGAATTTATGAAAGAGCTTTGTCCTGAAAATATTGAAGATATTATAGCGGGAATTTCACTTTACCGCCCAGGTCCTATGGATTCTATTCCTAAATATGTACAGAGCAAGAGAGATTCAAGCAAGGTAAGCTATAAGCATCCTCTTCTTGAAAAAATTCTTAATGTAACATATGGCTGTATAGTTTATCAGGAACAGGTTATGCAAATTGTTCGTGAGCTTGGCGGATATTCTCTTGGACGTGCGGATATGGTTAGAAGAGCTATGTCTAAGAAAAAATCGGACGTTATGCTTAAAGAAAAGCACAATTTTATTTACGGAATAGAAAATGAAGATGGAAGCATTGATGTTGAAGGTGCAATAAGACGTGGCATTGATGAGAAAACCGCCGGTGAAATTTTTGATGAAATGATGGATTTTGCAAAATATGCGTTTAATAAATCACATGCCGCTGCATATGCCTTTGTGTCTTATCAGACGGCGTGGCTTAAATGCCATTATCCTGCTGAATTTTATGCCGCTCTCCTTACAAGTGTTGCTGACCGCACAAGTCAGATTACAAAATATATAGATACAGTAAGAAAAATCGGTATTACAGTTCTTCCGCCGGATATTAACGAGAGCTACTCAAAATTTGTACCTGAGGGCGATGGAATACGCTTTGGTCTTGGTGCGGTTAAAAATGTCGGCGGTGCTTTCGTTGATGTTGTGACTAAAGAGAGAAAAAGTGGTGGTAAATTCCTGAGCTTTACCGATTTTTGCAGACGTCTTGCTTCGCATAAGCTTAATAAAAGAATAGCCGAGGCACTGATAAAATGCGGTGCTTTTGATTGCTTCGGACACACAAGGGCAACTCTTTTGAATGTTTTTGACAGTGTAATTGACAGTGCATTGAAGGAAGAAAGAAACAGCATAAAAGGACAATATGATATTTTCAGCCTTTTTGAAGAGGAAGAATTATGTGCTGATATTGAAGAAAATTTCACAGAAAAGCCTGAAATAAATAAATTTGAGCTACTGCGTCTTGAAAAAGAGCAGCTCGGGATTTATATTTCCGGTCATCCCCTTGATTCTGTGTCAGATATTATTTCTGCACGCAGTAAATATACCGTTTCAATGCTGACGGACAGTGAAAATGATAAGTTTTCAAGCGGTGATACAGTTACTATATATGGTATGATTTCAAATGTGAAGAAAAAACTCACAAAGCGAAATGACTATATGCTCTACCTTGAATTTGAGGATTTGTCAGGCTCTGTTGAGGTGATTGTTTTCCCGAATGCGGCATTAAAATATTCTTCGCTTTTGTACGAGGGTGCTATTTGTAAATTAAGCGGGAGACTTGATGTGGGTGATGAAAGCACTAAAATAATTTTTGAATCAATTGCAGAGTTAGAAAAGGAATTTCCTTTTAAAGAAAAGAAAATATATATCCGTATAACTGATAAAGAGTCGGACGGACTTAACAGATTTAAAAGTGAATATAAAAGCTCTTTTGGAAATACACCTGTAGTTATCTATTATGCAGAGAAAAAACAGTCCCTGCTTGCACCTGAGAATTTATGGCTGAATGATGATGAAAATACCTTAAATGAGGTTAAAAAATTGTTTGGTAATGAAAATGTAAAAATTGTGTAATCTTTTTTGTTTATTTTGTTAGAGGATTTTGTCAATTTTTCTACTATTTACAAAAAAAATATTTTGTATATTCTATTGAAAATAAAACTATTTCATTGTATAATAATATTGCGTAATTTTTTATTATTTTAAATGGAGAGTTTGATGACAAGGTGCCAAAGAAAATTATTTCGTTTATATTGATAATGTTGTTTTGTTGCACCCTGAGTGTATTTGGTGCAAGCTTTTCTGATGTTAATGAAAGACACTCGAATTTTGATGCTATATACAAAATGGCTGAATACGGAATAGTAAACGGATATGAGGATGGTTCTTTTAAGCCGGATAATTGTGTTACCCGTGCCGAAATGTGTACATTTATATCACGGGTGTTTGGCTATGATAAAACAAATAAGCTGAAAGTGGATTTACCCTTTAATGATGTGAAGAATGATTACTGGGCGATAGAGTATATTAAGTATAGCTACAGCAAGCAGATTATAAACGGAATGGGTGACGGAACTTTTCTGCCGGCAGGAAGTGTTACATATGAGCAGGCTGTAAAAATGCTGATTTGTGCCGCAGGTTTTGAAGAAGAAACAAAAAAATATTTGGGCAACAGGTGGTATAGTCAGTATCTTGAAGCTGCAAGTAAAAGAGGTATGCTTGACGGTGTAGTTATTGATGTAGGAAAGGGTGCTTCAAGAGCTGATATTGTACAGCTTATATATAACGCATCTGTTAAAGGTCTTATTGATTTGGATAGGAAAGACGACACTGACAAAGATAACGAAAAGGATAAGGAAGAAAATTCTGCTCTGAAGCCCGATGATGATGAAAATACCTCGTCCACCGAAGATGATGAAGTGCTTTTTGAAGAAGAAACCGTAATTAAGGAAGTTAAGACAATTGTCATTGATCCCGGGCATAATTATGAGGGCTTTGACAAGGGTGCAAGACTTGAGGATGATTCCGTAATTGAAGAAATAATTACGTGGCAAATATCTGATAAGCTTAGAGGTTATCTTGAAGATTATGGGTTTAAAGTATACCTTACAAGAGAAGGTGAAAAATCAAGTATAGCACCTGAGTCTGTTGTGGACAGCCTTAGTGCAAGGGTTGATTTTGCAAATGAGCTTGAGGTGGATTTGTTTATTTCAATACACTGTAATACGGGTGGCGGTACAGGCGTTGAAACATATTGCTTTGATTTAAAGGGAAGCAGTGCACCGCTTGCCGAAAGTATTTCAGAGAGTATTTCGGAAAAAACAGGAATGTATAATCGTGGAGCAAAGGAAGCTGGCTTTTATGTTATAAAAAATACAGTTATGCCGGCGGTGTTGGTGGAAACAGGCTTTATTGACAACGAAAATGATGTGAAAATTTTAAGCAGAACTGCCGGACAGAAAAAGATTGCCAAGGC
>JAZQLM010000167.1:0-2212 GCA_045542655.1 Clostridia bacterium
GTCAAAAAACCGTTGTTAAAGCAATGGTGGATATGAAATACCTTACGGATAGCGAAGCAAGTGCTATCATATCAAGAAACTTGTAAAAGAAATTACTATGGGATATTTTTTGAAAATATAAAAAAAGCACCAACCTTAAAAAAAAGTTGGTGCTTTTTTTGCACCTATTTTTAAAAAGAGCATAAAAACAGAGAATGGCTTAACCCTATTGGTTAAGCCATTCTCTTTGGTGCTCGAGACCGGGATCGAACCGGTACGTCTTTATGGGACACGGGATTTTAAGTCCCGGGCGTCTGCCAGTTCCGCCACTCGAGCAACTTTGTTTATTATAAACCAAAAATTACGTATTGTCAATAATTTTTGAATAAGATTTTTTACATACAAAATAACAATTTAAAAGTCAAAGGATATCAAAATTTTCAACCAAATGTATGATAGAATTATAAATACCAATGAAAGGACGGGATTTATATGGCTAAAATTTTTAGTGAAGTAAAAAATGCATTAATTGTCAGCCTATATGGAGAGGTAGACCAATATATTGCTGCAGAATTAAAGGGGAGAATTGATATTGAAATTCAGAGTTCCTTAAAAAGGAATGTAATTATTGATTTAAAAAATGTTGAAATGATGGATTCATCAGGTATCGGTTTAATTGTAGGTAGATATAAGCTTACTACATCATTAGGCGGTAAATTTGCAGTTTGTAACGCTGATTCAAATGTACAACGTATGCTTGAATTAAGCGGTATAACTAAAGTTATAAAATATTGCAACACAATAGCTGAAGCTGAAAAATCATTTATTGAATAAGACGGATGAAAGGATGTTCTTTTATGAAAAATTATTTAAAAGCCGAATTCGATGCAAAAGGAATAAACGAGGGTCTTGCCAGAATCATAACATCTGGTTTTGTAGTTTCACTTAATCCGACAATTGAACAGTTAACCGATATTAAAACCTCTGTTTCCGAAGCTGTAACAAATTCAATCATTCACGGATACGAAAATAAAGAGGGAATAATTACTCTTGAGCTTGAACTAGACGAAAGACTTCTGACCATAAAAATCAGTGATACAGGAGTTGGAATTGAAAATATTGAAGAGGCAAGAAAACCTTTATATACATCTAAACCTGATTCAGAAAGAAGCGGTATGGGATTTACTGTAATGGAAAGTTTTATGGATTCATTACATATTATAAGTGAAATCAATTCAGGAACCACCGTTATAATGACAAAACAGCTTTAAGAGGAATCGCTAATATGAAAGAAGAAAACTATCGTTTAATTTCATTGGCACAGTCCGGTGATAAACAAGCTCTTGAAACTTTGACAATGCAAAATCAAGGTTTGATATGGTCTGCCGTACGCAAATTTACTGGCAGAGGAGCAGAGCCGGAGGACTTGTTCCAGATAGGAGCAATTGGTCTGATAAAAGCTATCAATAAATTCAATACAGATTTCAATGTTGAATTTTCAACGTACGCAGTACCAATGATTATAGGGGAAATCAGACGTTTTTTGCGTGACGACGGAATAATCAAAGTAAGCCGTAATTTAAAGGAAATTGCAATACGTGTAAAGATTGCTTCCGAAAAAATTTCCGCTGAAAGGGGGAGAGATGCAGGTATTTGTGAAATAGCAGAAATGCTTGACATACCACTTTCGGAAATAACTTTGTCGCTCGAAGCATCACAACCAACCGAATCCTTATATAAAGCAGTATCTGACGGAGAAAACAACCCTATTCTGCTGATAGATAAAATATATTCAAATAATGATAATGAAGAAAATTTACTTACTGGAGTTGCATTAAAGGAAGCAATTCAAAATCTGCCTTTAAAAGAAAGGCAGATTTTGATGCTTAGGTATTATAAAGAAAAAACACAAAGTGAAGTTGCACGTATAATGGGCGTTAGTCAAGTGCAAATTTCACGTATAGAAAAGAGATTGCTTGGCACACTACGCAAGAATATCAGTTGAAACCTTCCGGAGAAATACCGTTTGATTTCCTAAACTGCTCGCAAAAAAGTTTTGCTCATATATACAATGCCCGCTAAGATTTCAAGGGTTAAATGCCATAATTATCAATCCTCAAACAAAATCATAATATATTTGACTTACTGTGCAATATAATTGTTGACTACATAAAATCTTAGTGCTATTATATAGTTAATAGACTGTATGTCAAATATATTATGATTAAAAGGA
>JAZQLM010000168.1:0-9526 GCA_045542655.1 Clostridia bacterium
AGAAAACCGCATATAGGAAATACTTATGAGGTTGTACTGTCCGATGCGATTGCACGTTTTAAACGTTATCAGGGCTATGACGTATTCTTTTTGACAGGAACAGACGAACACGGTCAGAAAATTCAGCAGCTTGCAGAGGAAAACAAAATTTCACCCAAGGAATATGTAGATAAGGTTGCGGGCGAGATTAAGGATATATGGAAGCTTATGAATTCAAGCCATGACAAGTTCATAAGAACAACAGATGACTACCATGTTGAGGCGGTAAAGAAAATATTCAAAAAGCTCTATGACAAGGGTGATATTTATAAAAGCTCATATGAGGGCTGGTACTGTACACCGTGTGAATCCTTCTGGACAGACACACAGCTTAAGGACGGAAAGTGTCCCGACTGCGGACGTGAGGTTCATAAGGAACACGAGGAAACCTATTTCTTTAAAATGAGTAATTATCAGGAAAGACTTGAAAAATATATTGAGGAAAATCCTGATTTCATTCAGCCTGAATCAAGAAAAAAGGAAATGATTAATAATTTTATAAAACCGGGTATTCAGGATTTGTGCGTGTCACGTTCAACCTTTAATTGGGGAATAGAAGTAGACTTTGATCCGAAGCACGTTATATATGTATGGATTGATGCCCTTACAAATTACATTACGGCACTTGGCTATTCTCCCGATGAACAGGGTGAGCTTTATAACAAGTACTGGCCGGCAGATGTTCATATTATAGGTAAGGATATTTTAAGATTTCATACAATTTACTGGCCGATTATTCTTATGGCTCTTGACCTGCCGCTTCCGAAAAAGGTGTTCGGTCATCCGTGGCTTTTAAACGGCGAGGATAAAATGAGTAAGTCCTTAGGAAATGTTATTTATGCCGATGATTTGGTTAAGTACTTCGGCGTTGATGCGGTAAGATATTATCTGCTTCACGAGATGCCTTACGGTCAGGACGGTACAATAACATACGAAAAGATAATTAATTCATATAATACAGACCTTGCAAATACTTTAGGAAACCTTGTGAACCGTACTGCCGCTATGATAAACAAATATTTTGGCGGTATAATTCCCGAAAAGACTGCTGAAACGGAATTTGACGGCGACCTTGCAAGTACTGTAGCAGCGGCAAGAGACGAAGTGATTTCTTATATGAATGAATTTAAAACCGCAGACGCACTTGATAGTATACTTAAGATTGCCTCACGTGCAAATAAATATATTGACGAGACAATGCCGTGGGTGCTTGCAAAGGACGAGACCAAAAAGGCAGAGCTTGGTGCGGTTATGTATAATCTTTCGGAGGCAATCCGATTTATCGCATCACTTCTTTCGTCATTTATGCCTGAAACAAGTGAGAAAATTGCGGCTCAGCTCAGCTTCTGTAGCACAGAGCTTGAGAGCATAAGCGAGTTTGGAATGCTTGAAGCAGGAAAGAGCATACCTGCCGCTATGCCTCTTTTTGCAAGAATTGATGCAGAAGAAATGCTTAATAAGCTTGAAGAGGAAGCAAGGCTTTCTGCACCTGCTAAGATTGAAATTGAACCCTTTAAAGATGAGATTGATTTTGATACTTTCCTAAAGCTTGATATAAGAGTGGGAAAGGTTTTAGAGTGTGAGCCTGTTAAAAAGTCTAAAAAGCTTCTTAGATTTACTATAGAAACAGGAAGTGAAACAAGACAGATTTTATCGGGTATTTCAAATTATTATAAGCCTGAGGAATTAATCGGAAAGAATGTACTCTTCATTGCAAACTTCCCTGTAAGAACAATGATGGGACTTGAATCACACGGTATGATACTGAGTGCGGAATATCAGGATAAGCTGGTTGTTACAACAGTTGATGGTGATATTCAAAGCGGTGCTCAGATAGTATAAAAGACTGTATAAGAAAGGATTGACAATAAATGGGATTATTAAATAAAGCGGATATATTAGTTCCGAAAAATGCTGACTTAAATAAATGGAGTGTTGTTGCCTGCGACCAGTACACCTCTGAAAAGGATTACTGGGACAGAGTTACGGAAAATGTAGGCGAGAGCCCGTCCACACTTAAGCTTGTATATCCTGAGGCTTATCTTTCCGAGGGAGATAAGAGAATAGAGAAAATAAATGCCGAGATGAAAAAATATCTTGAGGAGGGTGTTTTTTCGGAGCTTAAAAGCTGCCTTATATATACAGAGAGAACTCTGTCGGGCGGACGCATAAGAAAGGGCATTATCGGAGCGGTTGATTTGGAGGAATATGATTTTTCCAAAGGCTCAAAAAGCCGTATAAGAGCAACGGAGGGAACTGTTGCTGAAAGAATACCTCCTCGTGTGAAAATTCGTGAAAATGCACCTCTTGAGCTTCCTCACGTTATTATTCTTATCAATGATGACAAAGAAGCAATTATACCCAAAAATCCGACAGGAAAGAAGCTTTATGACTTTGAGCTTATGGAAAACGGAGGACACCTTTCGGGTTATCTTTTAAGTGATGAGGATTCTGACTTGATACTTAAAAAGATTGATGAATATGCCAAGGAAGCAAAGGACAATCTGGCGTTTGCGGTTGGCGACGGTAATCATTCTCTTGCTACGGCAAAAACCTGCTGGGAAAACATTAAGAAAGGTCTTTCGGACGAGGAAAAGAAAAACCATCCGGCAAGATACTGCCTTGCGGAGATTGAAAATATTTATGATGAAGCACTTGAATTTGAACCCATTCACAGGGTACTATTTGACGTTGAGCCTGAAGAGGTAATTTCTGAATTAAAGAAATTCTACAAAGACGGCGGAGAAAAAGGACATAAAATGACCTTTGTCTACGGAGATACTGAATGTGAAATTTCGGTTGATAAGGAAGCTTCAAAGCTTGCGGTTGGTGCAATACAGAGGTTTATAGACGAAAAGGGCTATGAGGTTGACTATATTCACGGCGAAGATACTGTCTATGAGCTTTCAAAGCCTGAAAAACGTCTTGGAATTATTCTTCCCAAGCCGTCAAAGAGCGACTTGTTTGAAACGGTAATCAATGATGGTGCTCTCCCAAGAAAAACATTTTCTATGGGCGAAGCAAACGAGAAACGTTTTTATTTTGAAGCAAAAAAAATCCAGTAATCAAATACAGGGTGCGGCAAATATTTGCCGCACCCTGTATTTTTATATGCTTAAAATATTTTTAATAGCAGGAATAAGTGCATTTTCTTCAAATACCATAAATACTGAAAAAAAGCAAGGTATTTTATCCTGATATATTGAAATATTAAGCCGGATATGTTAGAATAGATTTAACAAAGTTAAATCTATTCAGCTAAATTCGCCTGACGGCGAGCTAAATGTGCTAATGCGCGCTAAATTACTTCGTAGCTAAATTGACCTTTGGTCAGCTAAAAGCGAATTTAATTTAGCTGTTTTGAAAAAACAATTTAGCTGTGGAGCGAAGCGGAATAATTTACCTTTGCACGAAAGTGCAAAATTTAGCTAAAAAGAAAATGTCAGGATGTGAGTATATGGCAGAAAGCATAATGCTTGATAAAGCAAAAGATTTTGCTGTTGAAATAATAAATATGTGTAGAAACATAAAAGAAACTAAAAGAGAAAGTGTATTAACAAATCAGCTTATGCGCTCCGGAACTTCAATAGGTGCTAATATTCACGAATCAAAATACGCTCACGGAACGGCAGATTTTATTTCTAAAATGCAAATTGCATTAAAAGAATGTTATGAATCAGAATATTGGTTAGAACTTCTAAATAGAACGGGATATATTGATGATGAACAGTACAAGTTAATAATAAATAATTGTGGGCAAATTCGTAGAATGTTAATTTCATCAATAAATACAGTTAAAGAAAAATCTTAATGATGAGGTGATTATTATGAAGAAAAATATCGTAAGGATAGTTATTTTAATCCTATGGATTTTGTCAATATTTTTTTCGTTTTATGTGGGTAGATGTTATGAATGGGCATCAACAACAGTAGTGCACGATACTAAATGTTTTAATGAAATACTTGTTGAAAAGAATGAAATTGCAGACTACAATGTTTTTACAGAAATTCCTGAAAAGTATGGAGCATTGGAACAGATACCTGAGTCAATACGAAAAACAATTTCATTATATATGCGGGCTAACAATTTGAAATTAAAAGAGGGAATACACCGCTTTGACAGACTTCATGGTACATTAGATGATTATATAAACGAACAGTTTGTGTTTGAACCAATTAAATAAGTGTCATCTAAAATGTTCACTGATTATACAATGAAACACAGCAAAATAAAATTAATTTAATGCAACCTTTTTAAGCTTTTAAAAGTATTATATTTGAGAATGGAGGTAAAGGGATGCCCAAAGCTTCATATTTTGATGTGACGGCTAAAAAGCTGATGACGGAGAAATATTTCAATACAGTTTACCGTCTTGCACTTGCTCATACAAAGGACAAAAATCATGCTGATGATGTTACGCAGGATGTTTTTTTGAAGTTTTTCAAAACGGATAAAGCATTTGACAGCGAAGAGCATATTAAAGCGTGGCTTATAAGAGTGACTTTAAATTGCAGTAAGGACATCTTTTTAAATTCTTGGTTTAAAAAAACCGAGCCTCTTACGGAAGCGGCAGACAGACCTGTTTTTGATACACAGGAAAAAAGCGATATTTATTATGCAGTACTTGAACTTCCTAATAAGTACAAGGCGGCTATACATCTTTTTTATTACGAGGATTATTCGGTTTCAGAGATTGCAAAAATTCTCGAAATAAAGGAGTCAACTGTAAAGTCACAGCTCCATAGAGGCAGAGAAATGCTTAAACAAAAGCTTATGAAAGGAGGCGTTTGATTTGCTGAAAAACAAATATAAAGCTTGTTTTGACGATGTAAAGGGCGAGCCTGCTTTGCTTGAAAAAATTTTGGGTATGGCAGAAGATACGTCAAAAGACTTAAAGCGGATTAAGCTTTTAAGTGTGACAAAATATACAGCATCCGTTGCCGCTGCTGCCGTAGTGGTTGTTTCAGCTGCGTTTTTGTATAACAGCGGGCTTTTAGAGGCAGATGTTGTGAAAGAAAATGTCAATGAAGCAAAGAATTATGAGCATAAGCTAACGGATAAGAAACATCAGCTTGCGGAAAAAACAAGCGATAACACTTCCGATAAAACGGCCGAGGTAACTTTAGAAAAAGATATAAAAGCAGAAGCCGTAAAGAAAGAAAATCAGGATTATTCTGTAGCCCAAAAGAGCGAAATTAAAAGCAGAATTGCAGAAGCCGAAGAAGTGCAGAAAAACGGCTCCGAGGAAGAAATCTTGGAGGATACGAAAAACGTAGAAATTAAAAAAATTTTACCTGAAAAAACAGAAGCTTCAAAGAATGAAGAAATTGAAATGGCCGCCATTACACCTGAAAACGGAGAAAATGAGGAAATTAGTGATGCGGAAGATGATAATACTCAGGTAAAGCTTGCATCCGGCGGAGGCGGTGGCAGCAGTGCAGCGGTCGCAAGAGCCGATGAAAATATGACTAAAGCATATGACGGTGCTGAAACCACAGCAGAGGAAAAAGCAGAAGAAAATCAGAAGGATTATGCTGAAAAATTAACTGTTTTCAGGGAAGGAATTATGAATATTCCCGAAAATGAGTACAGCGATGACAATAAAAAAATTCTCGTTTATACAAATGAGGATAGGACTAAGCGTATAGAGCTTACCTTTATAAAAAGAAAGGACAAAAAGCCGGTAGCAGAGGGGAAAAACCTGATAGAAACAAGGCAGGGCTTTGTTACTATAGAGGCGGAAAATATTTCACAGGCATATCTTGACGAAATTATACTATATTTTGCAGAAAAGTAATTTTTTATTGACAAACAGGCGGTGCGGTGGTATAATTTACAAAAAATCAGGAAAGAGGGACAAATATGCTTCTTACTATTGATATTGGTAATACAAATATTGTTCTTGGCGGTTATAACGGGGATGAACTTACGTTTGTATCACGTATTTCGACAAATGCCACTAAGACAGAGGATGAGTATGCAACAAAGATAAAGAGTATTTTGTCTCTCAATAACATTAAGGAAGCGGTAATAACGGGGGCTATAATATCCTCGGTTGTGCCGCCGCTTAATAATATTATAAAAAAAGCAGTAAAAAAGGTCTATGGAGTAGAGACGCTTCTTGTAGGTCCGGGGATAAAAACAGGACTTAATCTATTGGTTGATGATCCGAGACAGGTGGGTGCTGACCTTATTACTGCATCTGTTGCGGCGTACAGTCTTTATAAGGAAGCGGTTTTGGTTATTGATATGGGAACGGCTACAAAAATGATGTTTGTTGATTCAAACGGAGCTTTCAGGGGTGTTTCAATAATACCGGGGGTTCAGATTTCCATTAAGGCACTTACAGGCGGAACAGCACAGCTTCCGCAGATTAGCCTTGATGCACCTGCCTCTGTTATAGGTAAAAATACCATAGACTGTATGAAATCGGGTGTGATTTACGGAAATGCCTCTTTAATTGACGGTATGATTGAACGTATAACAAAGGAATGCGGTGTTTCGCCGAAGCTTATCGCAACAGGCGGTCTTGCGGAGAGTATTATTCCGTTCTGTGAGCATGATATTTTAATTGACCAGTATCTGGTTTTGGAAGGTCTTAGAATTATATATAATAAAAATGTTGGATAAATAAGTATTAAAGCAAGAAATTGCTTTAAAATATTAAGCGTTGCATCATTTTAATGAGCGACAGCAAGGAGGAAAATTATTTATGGAAACAACAAAAAAGACAAAGAATTTGGTGATGTATTCACTGCTGACGGCAATAGTCGTGGTTTTACAGTACCTCGGCTCATTTGTACGTTTCGGTCCGTTTTCGATTTCATTGGTTCTTATCCCAATTGTAGTCGGAGCGGCTGTTTGTGGTAAGGGTGCCGGTGCGTGGCTTGGGGCTGTGTTCGGCTTCGTGGTTCTTTTGATGGACGCTGCGGCTTTTATGGCGGTGAGTGTGTTCGGTACGGTATTAACCGTTATGGTAAAGGGTATTTTAGCAGGCTTTTGTGCAGGAGCTGTGTATAAGCTTTTGAATAAATATAATACATATCTTGCAGTAATTGCTTCGGCAATCGTTTGTCCTGTGATAAATACAGGAATATTTTTAATCGGATGCAGGCTGTTTTTTATGACACTTATAAACAGCTGGGCAACAGAACTTGGCTTTGCTTCTGCCGGAGAATATATAGTGTTCGGACTTGTGGGAGCTAACTTCATTTTCGAGCTTTTAGTCAATGTTGTTTTAAGTCCGGCAGTTGTAAGACTTATAAATTACAGAAAATAGTGTATAATTTGGAAAGGGCAGGAGCATATGCTTAATCAGCTGTCAAGAACCGAGCTTCTTGTTGGAAAGGAAGCAGTTGAAAGGCTTAAAAATTCAAGAGTTGCCGTATTCGGAATAGGCGGAGTAGGCGGTTATACAGCAGAAGCACTTGCAAGGGGCGGTGTGGGAGCTCTTGACCTTATAGATAATGATACAGTAAGCATAACTAATATAAACAGACAGATTTATGCAACCTTAAGCTCTGTAGGAGAATTTAAGGTCGATGTGGCAAAAAAACGTATTCAGGACATAAACCCCGAAATAAAGGTGAATACTTTTAAAACCTTTTTCACACCCGAAACCTCGGCAGAGTTTGATTTTTCAAAATATGACTATGTTGTGGATGCTATTGATACTGTTTCGGGTAAAATTGAGCTTGTCTTAAAGGCAGAACGTGAAAACGCAAGAATTATCAGCTCAATGGGTACAGGAAATAAGCTTGATGCGGCGGCATTTGAGGTTACGGATATATATAAAACCTCGGTTTGCCCCCTTGCAAGGGTTATGCGTTATGAACTCAGAAAAAGAGGTATAAAAAAGCTTAAGGTGGTTTATTCAAAGGAAGAACCGATTGCGCCGCTGATGAGCGAAGAGGAACAAGGCTCAAGACGTCAGATTCCGGGGAGTATGTCTTTCGTGCCTCCGGTTGCAGGTCTTATTATAGCAGGCGAGGTAATTAGCTCTTTAATAAGAATATAAACTGTATGGTGCGGTAATTTTGCCGCACCGATTTTTTTGGCTAATTGTCTTAAAAGTAAATTTTTAAACGGTACAAGGTAGTAGGGGCGGCTTGCAAACCGCACGTATTTCGGGGCATTCGTGAATGCCCCCTACAAAAAATTGCCTGACAACACAGTTAATCATTGCTTATTCAAGGAGAAGCCTTTCTCTGTTTAAAGTGAATGCTTCCCAATTGCCACGATTTTTTACAAAAAACGACGAAAAATATATTTCTTGTGTTGTTTTAATAAAATTATTTTACAATTTTTGTAAATTTTAGTTAAAGTATTGAAGCAAAACTATTGACGAAACGGCAAAAAGATGATATAATATTGGTGTCAAAAGAGAATATACAATACAAGTCGGCACACTAAAGATTGGATATATATTTAGTGTGTTTTTTACTTAGAAATGGTTGTATAATTAAAATATAAAAAATAAACAGAAGGGAAGATTGTATGAAAAGAAAATTGTTGGTTTTATTAACGGTGACAGCACTTGTTTTTTCAGCACTTGGAATTGTTTCGTTTGCGGACGGAACAGGTGAGCATGTTGTTTTTTACAATGCGGACACAAATACACCTGTAAATTATATAGGTGAAGCTAAAAATGTATATGCAAGGGTATGGCTGTCAGGCGGAAATTCCGAAAACAAATATGTGATAATTGCAGGATATGACGAAGATGGCAAAAAGACGGTAAGTGCAAAGAGTGATGATTTTTTAGCTGCGGAGGGTAATACATACGGTCAGAGCGAAACACTCAGCACGGACGGAGTTAGCAAGATTAAGGTTTTTGTCTGGACTAAAGCGGCACTTATCCCTGTGCTTTCAAGAACAGGAGCTTTGGAAAAGACATATAATGAAAATAATTTTGATGATAAAATAACCGTAAAAGAAACTGCACCTGTTACAGTTGGTACTTCCCTTACGGTTGGTGATTTATTTGACAGTGCAAATGTAAATTCAGAAACCTTTGAAATTACAGGCGAGGGCTTTGAGTATAAAGCTGATACAACAGACTGGAAAAAAGGCACATTAACCTTTAATAATGTCGGTGAAAACATAACAATCACCGCACAGGACTACAGCTTCTGTAAGCCTGCTGTTGCATATGTAAATGTAATTGAGCCTATTGACAGATTTACAACTAAATTTGAAAATACAAAAGATTATTTATATCGTGTGGGAAATCAAAATCCAGTAGCTCTTTCAAGCTTGTTTGAAAGAACAGAAAATGAATATGACAAGGCGATTGCATTTGCTGATTCTGAGGTTACCGTTACTGTTGAAGCTAAACACGGTGATGTAATCGGTACATATACTAAAGATACAACTGACTGGGATAATGGAACAATTAAGTTTGAAAATACAGGTGTTGTAAAGGTTGTAATAAGTGATGATTACAGCAAGCCGTGTGAGCTTTTGTTAAGTCGGAGGCCAAGCGGT
>JAZQLM010000169.1:0-4907 GCA_045542655.1 Clostridia bacterium
TACGGCCGCTGAAAATGCAATGAAGAATGACGGACTTGTCCTGCTTTCAATGCAAAAGGATATGATGGTTGAAAATCCTGTAAAGGAGGATATTTCTCCTTTTGGTGTTATAGCTGAAATTAAGCAGATATTAAGACTTCCGGACGGGAGTATAAGACTTTTGGTTGAGGGGTTAAACCGTGCAAAAATCACAAAGTTTTATACGGACGAGGATTGTTTTACCGTAAGCTGTGTGGTAAAAAGAGAGACTCCTGTCAAAGACGAAACGGAAGAACAGATTTTGGTAAGACGTGTTAAGCATTTGCTTGAGGACTATATCTCGCACTTTGACGATGTGAGTCCTGAGCTTGTGACGGCTATTATGTCGATTGAGGATGCCGGTGAGCTGGCTGATATTACAGCGGCGAATTTTCCGCTCAAGCCTCATGAACGTCAGATTATTCTGGAAGAGCTTGATGTGTTTACACGAATGGAAAAGCTCGCTGCCATGATGGAAAATGAAAATAATATACTTGAAATTGAGCAGGATGTCGCAGATAAGCTTAAAAATACGCTTGATAAAAACCAGCGTGACTATGTTCTTCGTGAACAGATAAAGGTTATCAGGGAGGAACTTGGAGAGGAAGAATTTCCAGAGGAAAATCCTGATAAATTTTTAAAGGAGATTAAGGAACGAAAGCTTCCCGAGGCTGTTAAAGCAAAGCTTTCAGAGGAAGTTGAAAGACTTAGAAAGCTTCCGCCTCATTCTCAGGAATATTCAGTAATCGAAAGCTATATTGAAACCGTTTTACAGCTTCCGTGGGACAAGGCGGACGAGGATAATGCTGATATAAAGAAAGCACGAAAAATTCTTGAAAAAGAACATTACGGACTTGAAAAGGTTAAGGAAAAAATAATTGAACTTCTTGCAGTTAAAAAGCTTACAGGAGAGGTTGGCGGTTCGATTTTATGCCTTGTAGGACCTCCCGGAACAGGTAAAACCTCGATAGCACATTCTCTTGCTGAGGCAATGGGCAGAAAATATGTCAGGGTGAGTCTTGGCGGTATTCAGAATGAGTCTGAAATAAGGGGACACAGAAAAACCTATGTCGGTTCAATGCCCGGTCGTATAATGGCGGCAATGAAGCAGGCAGGAGCGAATAATCCGCTTATACTTCTTGATGAAATTGATAAAATGGCAAACGATATGCGTGGCGATCCTGCATCAGCTATGCTTGAGGTTCTTGATCCTGAGCAGAATAAAGGGTTCAGAGACCATTTTATAGAGCTTCCGTTTGACCTTTCGGATGTATTGTTTATAGCAACGGCAAATTCAGTTGAAAACATTCCGAGACCGCTATATGACAGAATGGAAATAGTGGAGGTTTCGGGGTATTCCGATGACGAAAAACTTATTATAGCAAAAAAATATATTCTTCCCAAACAGAAAAAGCTTGCAGGCGTTCCGAATAAATCGTTGAAAATTTCGGACAGTGTGCTGAAAGAAATTATTGAGGGATATACCCGTGAATCAGGCGTAAGGTCACTTGAAAGGGCAATCAGAACAGTTTGCAGAAAAACTGCTATGGAGATTACCGAAAACGGTGCAGAAGCTGTTACCGTAACACCGCTTGTTCTGAAAAAATATCTCGGAAGCAGAATATACACCTATGATTCAGTGAATAAAGAAAGTGTAGCCGGTGTTGCTACTGGACTTGCGTGGACAGAGGTAGGCGGTGATACCTTGTTTATCGAGGTTAATGTTATGGAGGGAACAGGTAAGCTTGAGCTTACGGGAAACCTCGGCGATGTTATGAAGGAGTCTGCTAAAACTGCGGTAAGCTATATAAGGGCGAATGCTGAAATTTACGGAATAAAGACGGATTTTTATAAAAATAAGGATATACACATCCATATTCCTGAGGGTGCTATTCCAAAAGACGGACCTTCGGCGGGAATAACAATGACAACTGCAATTATTTCTGCTTTAAGCGGAACTCCTGTTAAAAAAAGTGTTGCAATGACGGGAGAAATTACGTTAAGAGGAAGAGTGCTTCCTATTGGCGGCTTGAGAGAAAAAACACTTGCCGCATACCGTATGGGTGTTAAAACCGTGATTATTCCGTATGAAAATAAAGAGGACTATGAGGAGCTTCCGGATAAAATTAAAAGTGGACTTAAGTTTGTATTTGCAAAAAATATAGATGAAGTTTTAAAGGTGGCACTGGAGGGATAAGAGATGGAATTTATTAATTGCGAAATGCTGGTAGCGGCAGTGAGATACGAGCAGTATCCGTCGCCTGATTTACCTGAAATTGCCCTTGCCGGTCGTTCCAATGTTGGAAAGTCATCCCTTGTAAACACTCTTGTCAACAGAAAAAATCTTGCAAGAACAAGCTCTACACCGGGGAAAACAGCTACCATTAATTTTTATGAGGTAGAAAAAAAATACAGGTTTGTTGACCTTCCGGGGTATGGCTATGCCAAGGTTTCAAAGGACGAGAAGAAAAAATGGGGCGGTATGATAGAAAATTACCTTTCAAAGAGAGAAAATCTTAAAGGTGTGTTTTTACTTGTAGACGCAAGACATAAGCCGTCAGCAGATGATAAAATGATGTTTGACTGGATAAAGACCTTCGGGTATGAGCCTATTGTTGTGGCAACTAAGCTTGATAAGCTTAAAAGCTCTCAGATAGAAAAAAATCTTACGGAAATATATGAGTTTTTAGAGCTTGATTATGACTCGGTTCTTATACCTTTTTCTTCGGAGAAAAGGACGGGACGTGAGGATGTTTTAGAAGCTGTGGATATGATTTTAGGATAGTCCGAAAGGTAAATTGAAAGGATGATACAAAATGATAAATAAGCCAAGAGGCACTGAAGATATTTTACCAAGCGAGGTAAAGCTCTGGCAGTACATAGAGTCTGTTGCAAGAAATACTGCGGAGCTTTACGGGTACGGTGAAATCCGTACACCTGTTTTTGAAAATACGGAGCTGTTTCAGCGTGGTGTCGGTGATACAACCGACGTTGTTCAAAAAGAAATGTATACATTTAATGATAAAGGCGGAAGAAGTATAACCTTAAAGCCTGAGGGTACTGCAACATTGGTAAGAAGCTATATTGAAAATTCACTCTATGCAAATCCGCAGCCTACAAAGCTTTACTATATAATTCCGTGCTTCAGGTATGAAAAGCCGCAATCGGGAAGATTAAGGGAATTTCACCAGTTTGGAATAGAGTGCTTTGGTGCGGAATCGCCTGTTTGCGATACAGAGATTATTGCACTTGCACATACATTTTTAAAAAATGCAGGAATAACTAATTTTAAGTTATATATAAACAGCATAGGCTGTCCTGAATGCAGAGCGGAGTATAATAAAAAGCTCAGAGAATATTTTGAAGGCTTTAAAGGAGAGCTTTGCGGGACCTGTCTTGACAGACTTGAAAAAAATCCTATGCGTATAATTGACTGTAAGTCTGAAATATGCAGTAAAATTGCAGAAAATGCACCTAAGATTATAAATCATTTGTGTGATGGCTGCAGGGAGCATTTTGAAGAAACGAAAAAAGGTCTTGAAAATATCGGTATTGAATATACGGTTAATCCCGATATTGTAAGGGGACTTGACTATTACACAAAAACGGTATTTGAATTTACCTCGGATGCACTTGGTGCACAGTCAACCGTGTGCGGCGGAGGTCGGTACAGCGGACTTGTTGAGGAGCTTGGCGGAAAGCCTGCTGACGGTATAGGATTTGCTGTCGGACTTGAAAGGCTTATGCTTATTTTAAAAAGTGAAAAAGAATTTGATGATATGGCTAAAGGTCCAAAGCTTTTCTGCGGTGTAATAGGAGATAATGCTAAAAACTTTGCACAAAAGCTCGTATACGGCTTGAGAAGTATTGGGGTAAGTGCAGAAATGGATTTGCTTTCAAGAAGTGTAAAGGCACAAATGAAATATGCGGATAAATTAGGTGCTGAATATTCGGTTGTGCTTGGTGATGACGAAATCGAAAAAGGAAAGGCTTCATTTAAGAATATGAAAACAGGTGAGGCTACAGAAATTGAGCTTACCAAGGAAGCGTTTAAAGAGCTTATCGGCTAATTTAATGTATCAGAGAAGGGATTTGATTATATTATGGAAACAATGAAAGGACTTAAAAGAACGCATTACTGCGGAGAGGTTGACGGAATAGGAAGCACCGTGGTTGTAGGAGGATATGTTCAGAAAATCCGTGATATGGGAACTCTTATTTTTATTGATTTAAGAGACCGCACGGGTATAGTTCAGCTTGCTTTTGACGAAACAACTGATAAGGCTGTTTTTGAAAAGGCTGCACAGTGCCACAGTGAGTATGTTCTTATGGCTAAGGGGGTAGTCCGTGAAAGAGAGAGTAAAAACTCTGCAATCAAAACAGGTAATATTGAGATATTTGTTGATGAACTCAGAATACTTGCAAAGGCTCAGACTCCGCCGTTTGAAGTTACGGATAAAACTAATGTAAATGAAGAATTAAGACTTAAATACCGTTATCTTGATTTAAGACGTGCACCGCTTCAGGAAAACATAATAATGAGAAGTAAGATTGCAAAGAGTGCAAGGGATTATTTCTATGAAAACGGCTTTATTGAAATTGAAACACCGATGATGATTAAGTCTACACCTGAGGGTGCAAGGGATTATATCATCCCGTCCCGTATCCATAACGGAAAGTTTTATGCCCTTCCGCAGTCACCCCAGATGTACAAGCAGCTTCTTATGATTTCAGGCTTTGACAGATATATCCAGCTTGCAAGATGCTTCCCTGACGAGGATTTAAGAGCGGACAGACAGCCTGAGTTTACACAGATTGACCTTGAGATGTCTTTCGTTGAGGTGGAAGATATACTTGAGATGGGAGAGGGATTTGTCAAGAGGATTTTT
>JAZQLM010000170.1:0-4000 GCA_045542655.1 Clostridia bacterium
AAAATGCAGAATATGCTGTAACAGGTGAATTTGCGGAATAGAAAGAAACACAAGCGGACATTTCTGATGCTTAGGCAACGGAAATGTCCGTGTTTATATTTTTTTAATTATTTTATATGTGATATAAGCAAAGGCTGAAGCTGTTTTCCGTCAAGAGCTTCTTTGAGTGATAAAATTATAAGCTCCATATCTGCAACAAGGGAATTTTGCTTTTCCCTGCAGTCGTCCTGACCGAAGGGTACAAGAAAGATGTTTTTTTTGTTTGCAAGAATGCCGATATTTTTTGCATTATTTCCAAGTCCGTCATTTGTAGATATAGCAATTAATACCGGCCTGATATTTCTTAAATGAGATTTTGCGGCAAGAGTTACCGTGGAATCTGCAATTCCGTTTGCAAGCTTTGAAATTGTGTTGCCTGTACACGGGGCAATAACCAGTGCGTCAAGTAGTTTCTTAGGTCCTATCGGCTCTGCCTCGCTTATTGTTTTAATAACCTTGTTTCCTGTGATTTCCTCGATTGTATTTATAAAATCAGAAGCCTTCCCAAATCTTGTGTCGGTAGATGCACTTATTTCGGACATAATGGGAATTATTTTTGCTCCTTCGTCTTTCAGCTTTTTTATTTCGGGAATAACTTTACTATAGGTACAAAACGAACCGGTAAGTGCAAAACCGATTGTCTTTTCTTTTAGCTCCATATATTGTCCTTTCCGGCGGCTAACTTTTGCCGTCTATTAAATTAAGAATTATTTTAGCAGTTATATCTCCTGAGGTGAGAGGTGCATATTTTCCGGGCAGACCAAGTGCGTGCTGAGTCTGAATTTTATATTTTTCACAGGCTGAAAAGTCCACACCGCCCGGAACTGAGGCAAGGTCTATGATAAGACATTCTTTATTTAAACTTTTTACGGTATCTTCACCGATTAAAAGTGTAGGTGCTGTGTTGAAAATTATCTTGTAGCGGTATGCACCGTCTGAAATACTGTCTGTGTGTATTGCTGAAAAGTCAAAATTTTCAGCATAGGCTCGGTCTGTTGCCTTTCGTGCGGCAACTGTTACGTCTGCTCCCATACCTTTCAGGTCTTTAGCAAGAACCTTTCCGATTTTTCCAAAGCCTACAACCAAAATTTCTGAGTCTTTTATATTAAAGGAAGTATTTTGTACGGCAATACTTATTGCAGCCTCGGCAGTTGCAACGGCATTTAAAATATTATATTCTTCATTTAATAATATGTCATATATTTTAGTGCTGCTTTTTAAGGGAAGCTTTTTCTCAAGCTCCGAGCATTTTCCTGCAAAAATTCCTTTAGGAGGACGAAACTTTAAAATTTCACCTATGGGGACCGGAAATTCAGAGAGGGGAGAAAAGATATTTTCACCGTCTCTTGTGAATGGAGCAGGAAGTATTATATAATCGTAATATTCTTCATATGAAAAGCAGTCGTTTTTTCCAAGACCGAAAAATGCTGTCAGGTGACCTTTTTTTGTTAAGGCTTCACCTGTATAAAGCTGTCTTGCATCACCGCCGATAATCAGAAAACTAAAACTCATTAACTTTCACCTCTTTAAAAATACCTGATGATATTATATAGTATGCTTTTTTTGCGATTTGGTGAGAGTGGGGAAAGATTAAATAAGAATGCGTGTTAAGCATAAAATAATATGTAAATCTTGACAACAGGTACACTTTGTGATAGAATGTATAAAAATTTAAAATTTAAGCAAAGTAGGATTCGGTGCGTTAAGTGAAGAAAGGACGGGAAGTTGCCTTATTTACGAAAAACACTAAAAATGTTTGCGATGCCGACTCCGCATTCCGTTGCTGCAATGCTACTGAGACCTTTTTGGCGGCAAAGCTGCACAAGAGGTCTTTTTATGTGCAAAAACGAAACTTTCTTTGCTCTTTTCAGGAGGAAGATATTTTATGCAAAAAAAATTTACAACAAAAACCTTGGTTATTTCGGCACTTTTAGCTGCTCTCAGCGTAATTTTAAGACTGCTCGGTTTCCCTCAGGACGGGACGTTCAGAATTGAACTGGGCTTTATCCCGATTGCTGTTTCAGGTTATCTGTACGGAGGAATAATAAGCGGAATTACCTATGTGATTGCGGATATAATTGGGACGCTTTTTACGGGAATGTCGCCGTTTTTCCCGATTACTGTATGCAAGTTCCTGATGGGTGTAATCTACGGATTGTTTTTTTATAAAGGAAATAAAAGCCTTAAGAATATTATTTTCTGCACGCTTGTGATTGCGGTTTTGATAGATCTTGTTTTTATGCCGTTTGCACTTCTGCCGATTTCAGGTTCAAAGACGTTCTGGGGCATACTTATGACGAGGATTATTGCGACAGGGTTTAATGTACCGCTCAGAATTGTTTCCTTATATGTTACGTTTAAGTATTTAAGTTTTGATGGTATAAAGGAAAAGAGGGGATAGACTTGAATAAATTCACAGAATATGCAAACAGCTTTCAGGCGGTTGCAAGACTTGAGCTTGAGGGAATAAAAAAGCTGGTGGAATTTCTCGGAAATCCGCAGGATAAGCTGAAATTTATACACGTTGCAGGCACTAACGGAAAAGGCTCTGTTTGTTCTTTTTTACAGAATATTTTTACTTGTGCCGGCTATAAAACAGGGAAATATATTTCGCCAAATCTAATAAGTGTATGTGAGCGGATTTCGGTTGACGGCGAAGATATAACCGAGGCAGAGCTTGATGAAGTAATGGAAGAGGTGAAGTGTGCGTCAGAAAAGGTTGAAAAGCTTTATTCTGCACCGCCTACGCAGTTTGAACTCTGGACTGCGGCTGCATTTTTATATTTTGTAAAGAAAAAGGTTGATATAGTTATACTTGAAACAGGGCTTGGCGGCGAGCGTGATGCGACAAATGTTGTTAAAAATACAATTTGCTCCGTTATAACAAAAATTTCATTCGACCACATATCGTATCTGGGCAATTCTTTAAAAGACATTGCAAAGGCAAAAGCAGGAATAATCAAAGAAAATTCTAATACGGTATATCTGCCTCAGGGAAGTGAAGCAGACGATGTAATAATTAAAGCCTGCAAGGAAAGAAAAAACGGCTTCCATATACCGCAAAAGCCAATTATAAAGGGCAGAGATTTATGCTTTGAAGTATTTGATTATAAGAATATAAAAGATATAAAATGCGGAATTTCAGGCTCGTATCAGCCTGAGAATGCGGCACTTGCGATTGAGACAGCACTTATAATGGGAATTGATGAAAAGTATATAAACGAGGGAATTGAAAAAGCAAAAAATCCGGCGAGGTTTGAGATTGTAGCTGAAAATCCCGTAGTGGTTTTTGACGGGGCTCATAATCCCGATGGCGTCGAGGCACTTTGTGAGAGCTTAAAAAGATATTTTGACGAACAGAAAATAAATTTTGTTACGGCGGTTATGTCAGATAAGGATTTAGAGAGCGAAACCGCAATTTTAAAGGAGTACGGCTTTGATAAAAAGTCGAAAATTTATACAACGATAGTAAAAAACAATCCCCGTGCTCTTGATGAGGTGGCACTTTGTGAGATTTACAAAAAACACGGGTTTTCTGCCGAGTCTTGTGATAATGTAAAAATAGCCATTGAAAAGGCAAAAGAAAATTGTGATATGGTTGTTATTTTCGGTTCGCTTTATCTTTATAAGGATTTTTCGGAATAAAACGCTTCTTCTTGAGGAGAAGCCTTTAAAAGCTTTACTTATAAAATAAAGTTTTAGGTGTTACAAGATAGTAGGGGCGGATGTCTACATCCGCCCGTTATATTCAAGGCGGTACGATGTGGGCATCGTACCCTACAACACCTTATCAGTCCGGAAAATGGAGAAAAGGAAGGACACACAGGTTGTTCCCTGTAAATAAGAATAAATTTGGGGTTGTAACAATTTGTTTTGTCACATCTCCTTTTTTCTTTTTATCCAAAACAAATGTTATAATAGGTACATACTTTATAAAATATGACTAAAAATTAAAAAATAA
>JAZQLM010000171.1:0-1570 GCA_045542655.1 Clostridia bacterium
CGGAGATATTGTTGCTGTTGCCGATAAAAATGTAAGCACACTTATGGATTTTAAATACAAAAAGAAGTATGTTGCCCAAAACGGTGAAAATGGTCGTGACGCAAGACGAAGCGGAAAAAATGGTGAAAACCTTATAATTAAATTTCCTCCGGGAACTATCATCAGAGATTCCGAGACAAATAAGGTTATATGCGATTTAAAAAATGACGGTGAAAGCTTTGTGATAGCACGAGGCGGAAGCGGAGGCTGGGGAAACTCACACTTTGCAACCGCTACACGTCAGACACCGAAATTTGCAAAGTCCGGACTTCCGGGGGACGAGCGTGAAATTACACTTGAACTTAAGCTTATAGCAGATGTCGGTCTCCTTGGCTTTCCAAATGTCGGAAAATCAACATTTTTGTCAATTATAAGCGAGGCACGTCCTAAAATAGCAAATTATCACTTTACAACACTTGTGCCTAATCTCGGTGTAGTAAATATGGGTGACGGAAGCTTTGTGGTTGCGGATATTCCGGGTATTATTGAAGGTGCCCATCAGGGAATCGGTCTCGGACACGAATTTTTGCGTCACGTTGAAAGAACAAGAATATTACTCCACTTTGTTGACGTTTCTGGAATTGAGGGCAGAAATCCCTTGGAGGATTTCGAGACCATTAATTCTGAGCTTGAAAAATATTCCTTGAAGCTTTCCCAAAAACCTCAGATTGTTGTTGCAAATAAGTGTGATATTCCGTCATTTGAAGAAAATTTTTCAGTATTTAAGAATACACTTGAAGAAAAAGGCTATAAAGTATTTGCAATTTCCGCCGCAACCAAAAACGGCGTTAAAGAGCTTTTGAATTATGTATATGAATATATTTCAAAGCTTCCCGAAGAGGTCGAGGAAGAATATGAAATGTTTGATATTGACGAAGTAAGGACAGATAATTCTATCGAGGTTTTTGTGGAGGACGGTGTATACTTTGTTGAAGGTATGAGAGTCAGAAAGCTTGTAGGCTCGACAAACTTTGACGATTATGAATCCCTCCAGTATTTCCAGAGAATGCTCAGAAAAACAGGTATTATAGATATGCTTGAAGAAAAGGGTATAAACGAGGGTGATAGTGTAAATATGTACGGGGTAGAATTCGATTATGTGAAATAAAATTAAAGGTGTTGTACATCAGCTTGATTACAACACCTTTAATTTTATTTTATAACGATTTCGCCGTTTTCGGCTGATACAGTAATTTTTGAACCGCTTTTTAAAGTTCCTTCTATAAGCATAAGAGCAAGCTTATCTTCAATATTTTTTTCTATAAAGCGACGCATAGGACGTGCACCGTATTCTTTTTTATAAGATTTTTCAAAAATAAGCTCTTTTGCTTTTTCGTCCAAGGTCATCGAAATTCCCTTTTCTGAAAGTCCTTCATTTAAGTCTGAAGTCATAAGCGTAATAATTTGAAGAAGCTCTTCTTTTTTAAGCTCAGAGAATGTAATGATTTCATCAATACGGTTTAAAAACTCAGGTCTGAAAAGCTGTTTTAATGCCCTTTCGGCTCTTGCTGAGCTGTTTTTTAAATCATCT
>JAZQLM010000172.1:0-6132 GCA_045542655.1 Clostridia bacterium
TATCATAGGGTTTTCCGCAAGGAGAAAGAAGCTCATCGCCCGGTCTTAAATTAGCAGATAAAGCAACAGCAAGTGCGTGAGTCCCGCAGGTTATCTGAGGCCTTACAAGTGCCGCCTCTGTATGAAAACAATCTGCATAAACCCTCTCAAGCTTATCTCTTCCTGCATCATCATATCCATAGCCTGTAGTTGCCGCAAAATCAGACGCCGCAACCTTATTTTTCTGCATTGCCGCAATAACCTTTAACTGGTTATATTCAGCAATTTTATCAATTTCATCAAAGCGTTTTTCAAGCTTTTTTATTATTCCCTCTCCGTACTCAAGTACGCTTTCTGATATTCCAAGCTCCTTGTATACACTGTTTAAATCCATTTTTCAGCACCTCTTATTTATTAAAATGAAAAATATTGTGAATAATCCCAGTCTGATACATTTCCGAGTACTGCAATATTCATTTTATTAATATCAAAAACCCTGTCAATAACATCTGCTGCTCTATTTGTATTAACCCTGCCTATCTTTTTCATAAGCATATCGCTGTCTTCAAGCTTTCCCTCAAGAAGCAAATTTTTACCATAGCTTGTCATTCTCTGAGACATACTTTCAAGTCCCATAATTATTCCGGAACGAATTTGCTCCCTTGAGCTGTTTATTTCTGCCTCTGTAAGCTTGTCCTTTTTCAAAAGCCTGATTTCTCCGTTAATAAGTGACAGCACCTTTAAAAGCTCATCAGGATTCATACCTGCATATATAACGAGAGAACCGCCCTTTGTATATGTGTTTATATAGGAATAAACAGAATACGAAAGACCATTTTCCTCACGTATTTTCTGGAACAGCCTTGAACTCATACTTCCGCCGAACACAGCATTTACCGAAAGTAAATCATACACCGACTCATCACTTCTTTCGAGTCCCTCAAAAGAAATACAAAGCTGACACTGCTCGGTCTCTTTTTTTCTGATATTCATACCCTTGGTTACAATTTCAGGCTTATATATCCTTTTTTCGTAACCGAGAGAAGAAATTCCTCCGAAATAATGAGAAAGCTTTAATTTAAGCTCACTTATATCGAAACAGCCGACTACAGAAATAACCATATTCGAGCCTCTGTAATTATCGCTGTAATACTTTAAAAGCATATCCCGTGAAATCCCGGACACACTTTCAGCGGTGCCTGCAACCGGAAAACCGAGTGAAGAGTCCTTCCACATTGTCTCTGAAATCATATCAAATATCAAATCCTCAGGCGTATCTTCACAAAGCTTTATTTCTTCGGTAATTACCTTTCTTTCAAGCTCTGTGTTTTCTTCGGTAAAGGTAGAGTTAATAAGCATATCCGAAAGAATTTCATAGGCCTTATCTGCATGATGGTGAAGGACCTTTGCATAAAAACAGGTATATTCCTTTGAGGTAACCGCATTAAGCTGACCTCCGCAAAAATCCATATATTCTGCAATCTCTTTTGCACTTCTTTTTTTTGTGCCTTTAAAAAACATATGCTCCAGGAAATGTGAAATTCCATTTTCAAATTTTCTTTCCAAAGCTGAGCCTGCTCCTACAAAAACACCTATTGTAAGTGATTTCACATAGTCAATTTTTTCATATACAACTTTAATCCCGTTGTCAAGTGTAAAAAATTCCATCAAAAAATTTCTCCCGTAAAGCCGATTATACTATTCTCGATTTATTGCCGCCTGATAAAAAGCTTTCAATATTCCCTGCAACCTCGTCAATACAGCGTTGTCTTGCCTCCAAAGCACCCCATGCCATATGAGGCGTGAAAATAACATTATCTTTGTCTAAAAGCTTTTGATAGGGACTGTCTTTCTGCATTGGCTCGGTAGAATAAACGTCTACACCAAGCCCTCCTATTCTGCCCTCCAAAAAGGCATTGCATACCGCCTCCTCATCAAACACCGCACCTCTTGCAACATTTATAAGTATAACATTTTTCTTCATCATTGAAAGTCTTTCCGAATTAATGAGATGATATGTGCCGTCATTCAGTGGTGTATGGACAGTTATAATATGACTTTCCCTGCATAATGTATCAATATCCACACACTCAAAGCCGTCAACCGGCTGTCTTTTATACGCAAGCACCCTGCAACCCATCGCCTTTGCTATTTCGGCAACCTTTCCTCCTATGCTTCCAAGTCCGACAACTCCCCATGTAGCACCCGAAATTTCAGAAAAAACAGGCTTTACACAATTGAAAATTCCACTGTCTGAATATTTACCTGATTTAACATAATTATCAAAAGCAGATAAATTTGTCGCAAGCGAAAAAGCCATAGCTATTGTAAGCTGAACAACGCTGTCTGTGGAATATCCCGCAACATTGCATACGGCAATATTATGCTCACGGCAATATTTAGTATCAACATTATCAAAACCTGTCGCTGTAATACAAATAAGCTTCAGTTTTTTTGCATATGGAAGATTTTCCTTATTTAACTTCACTTTATTTATAATAACAACCTCAGCATCCTTTATTCTGTCTATAACCTCATCCTGCATTGTAAGGTCATAAACGGTAATTTTACCGAGCTTATTAAGCAAGTCAAAATTTAAGTCATCACCCAAGGTTTTAACATCCAGAACCGAAATATTCATAACAAAAAACTCCTAATTCAAATAATTTTCACGCCTTTTCGTTTTCTACGACACAATTCCCTACTTTATTATAACAGAGTATCAGTCATTTTTCAATACTTTACAGCTTCAAATTTTAAACAATATTTTTTAGGTAATATAAAAATACTTGTCCGCATAAATATTTATTAATACACAAATGTGAAAGGATGGATATTATTGCAGTCATACAAAGGTTTAAATGATATTGAAGCTTCCGGAATGCGAGAAAAATACGGAAGCAACAAGCTCTCCGATACCAAATCCGAGACTTTTTCCCAAAAATACTTTAAAAGCTTCGACGATCCCATAATCACCATTTTATTAATTGCACTTGCAATCAATGTAATATTTACATTTTTCGGCAAGGTGGACTGGTTTGAATGTGTTGGCATACTTGTTTCCGTACTGATTTCAACATTTATCAGCACTCTGTCAGAATACAAAAATGAAAAAAATTTCAAAAGGCTCTCCGAAGAAGCCTCAAGGACCGTTTCAAAGGTTTTTAGAAACGGTCAGCTTTCTGATATATCTATCGATGAAATTGTATGCGGTGACCTTGTTCTTCTCCAAGCAGGAGACATTGTCCCTGCTGACGGAAGCATAAAAGAGGGTTCTGTATTCGTTGACCAGAGCTGTCTTAACGGCGAAAATAAAGAGGTTGAAAAATATGCTGATGATAATTCAAGTCAAAACAGCACGGCAATCGATTTCTGGAATACATCAGCTTTATATCGTGGCTCAATCATAACCCGTGGCGAGTGCGTAATGAGTGTAGCTTCTGTCGGGGACAAAACCGTATATGGAAAGCTTAATGCCGAAAACGAAACCGTGCATCGTGAAAGCCCTCTTACCATAAAGCTCCGAGGACTCGCCAAGGCTATAAGTAAATTTGGATACATCGGTGCACTTCTTACCTTTTTGATAATAATGCTTCAAAAAATTGGTGTAGATAATGCCTTTGATCCTATAATGATACAGTCATATTTTAATGACTATACACAATTTATGTCAGACTTTACCGAAGCTGCTATTATGGGAATTATTGTAATTGTGGTTGCTGTGCCCGAGGGACTTCCTCTTATGATAGCGATTGTATGCTCACTTAATATGAAAAAAATGCTGAAAAACAATGTTCTTGTAAGAAAACTAAGCGGAATAGAAACTGCCGGAAGTATGAACATACTTTTCTGTGACAAAACCGGAACTATAACCAAAGGAAATTTAGAAGTAACAGAAATCGTCTGCGGAAATATGAAAATGGTTAAAGATATTAATTCTACATACGGCTTATTCAAAAAAATGCTCTACACGTCAATTACAGGCAACTCTACCGTACACATAAACAAAAAAAAGTTAATCGGCGGAAACTCAACCGAAAAGGCACTTTATAATTTTTTACTGAAGGACCAAAGCCCTGTTTTTCCCAAACTTAAAAAAGCTTCCGAAAACATATTTTCGAGCAAAACCAAATATTCATCTGCCGCAGTAACAGGTGATTTTTGCGGAACCCTATACAAAGGTGCTCCCGAAAAAATTTTGCCGAATTGTAAAAGCTACATAGACGAAAACGGAAATATCAGTAAAATAGCCTCACATAAAAAACTAAATGACTTTATAACCCAGAGTGCGGAAAAACAAAACAGAATAATAGCTCTTGCATACACCGAGAAAACAGAAAACACCGATGCTGTTGCCGATAGCCTAATCCTAACCGCTCTCGTTGTTTTAAAGGACGAACTAAGGTATAACGTAAAAGCATCAATTGAAGCAGTAAGGCGTGCCGGAATTGATGTTGTTATGATTACAGGTGACAAAAAAGAGACCGCTGCCGCAATTGCTAAAGAATCAGGAATTTCAGACTCAGCCTCAGATATTATCCTGACATCATCAGAGCTTGGAGTTTTAAGTGATTCAGAGCTTAAACAAAAACTTCCGAGAATAAAGGTAATTGCAAGGGCACTTCCTACCGACAAAAGCAGATTAGTCCGTCTTGCACAGGAAAGCGGACTTGTTACAGGTATGACAGGCGATGGTGTAAACGACTGTCCTGCACTTAAAAAAGCAGATGTGGGATTTTCTATGGGAAGCGGAAGCGAAGCTGCCAAAGAAGCTGGTGACATCATAATTCTTGATGATAATTTTGCCTCAATTAAAAACGCTGTACTATACGGACGGACAATATATAAAAGTATAAAGAAATTTATTTCATACCAGCTGACCATTAATCTTGCGGCAGTATCTGTATCTGTACTCGGACCTCTGTTCGGTATATATAAGCCCCTTAATATTTCTCAGATGCTCTGGATAAATCTCGTAATGGACACTCTTGCTGCGATAGCATTTGGCGGAGAAGCGGCACTAAATAAATATATGCTTGAAAAACCAAAAAAGCGTGACGAAAAAATTATTGATAAAAAAATGTGGAGCGGTGTCTTAGTCGGCGGCGGCTTTATCTGTGCAATAAGTATTATAATGTTTTGCTCCAATTTTCTCCATTCATTTTTTCGTGAAAGCCCTGAGGATATTTATTTTTATTCCGGATATTTTTCGTTTTTTATCTTTGCGAGTATCTTCAATGCGTTCAATACAAGATGTGAGGGCATCGACCTTGCCGACCACCTATCCTGTAACAAGATGTTTATATTTATCATTTCCTTTATATTTTTCTTTCAGATAGCAATGACTTATCTTGGAGGGAACATCTTAAGAACAGTAGGTCTTTCTTTCAAAGAGTGGATTATTGTAGTACTACTGTCCGTTTTAATAATTCCTGTAGATTTAATCAGGAAAATAATTGTAAATTAACACCAAAGAAATTTTGTAAGAACTGAAAATAAAGTGAGCCGACCTCCCAATCGTTAGAATTTTGGTCTAACCTTTGGGTGTCGGCTCATACTCAACCGCAGTATAATTTATTCAATAATATTTCCGTTTGGATCAATGTTAACATAAACTCCATCGAGTCTTACCTTTGCAGTTCCGTTTTTAAATTCCTTTGCATCGGAGTACGGCAAATCGTTGATAAGAACACCATTTTCATCAATATAACCGTATCTTACGGTATTTCTGTCTATATCCCTTTTAACCATTGCTCTTGAGTCTGAAAAGCTTCCAACAAATGAAAACGGTTCTTCATAAAGCAACTTACCGCTTAAATCATAAATATAGACATCTTTTTTATCATTTTCTGCAAGATAAATCTTATCTAAAACTGTAATTTTATTATATTTAAACGGAACAATAACGTCACCTTTTTTTGATACTATACCAACAGTTTTAACCATAGTTATAGCCTTATACACATCATTCTGATTGTAAATCTCCATATAAGGATCAGATACCATATTTCCGTTTTCATCAAGAATTACATAATAATTTGTCTCAGAATAATATCCTATTTCCGGTGCATAAGTAGCATATGCTCTTCCACCTACCGTTTTGTCGTCGAATGTATACTTTTCATTTGTATCAAGCTTTGCTACGGATGAATT
>JAZQLM010000173.1:0-8865 GCA_045542655.1 Clostridia bacterium
ATTTATAATTTTTAGTAAAATTACCTATTATATTTTTATTTGAAGATATATTTTGTTGATTTTTAAAATTTAAAAGAGACAGCCGGCTTTAATTCCGATACTGTCTCAACATAACCTAATTAAATTTTTATACCGAAGGTATGCTCTAAAGGTCCATGCCCCTTCCCTAAATCAAGCATTGCCGAAAGTGCCCCTGTAAGGTATTCCTTGGCTTTTTTTACACTCTCGTGTACAGAATTTCCGTCCGCATAATTGCAGGCGATTGCAGATGACAATGTACAGCCGGTACCGTGAGTATTAGGATTATTAATCCTCGGCGACGAAAACCATCGGATTTCTCCGTTTTCATATAGTAAATCAGTAGCATCCTCTGCAAGATGTCCGCCTTTTATAAGGATAGCACAATCACACATTTCAGATATTTTTCCTGCAGCCCGCAGCATATCTTCTTTATTTCTGATTTCAAAACCGCACAATACCTCACTTTCAGGAATATTGGGCGTAATTATATCAGCAAGCGGCATTAGATCAGAAATTAAACCGGACATTGCCTCATCAGAAATAAGCGGACAGCCGCTTGTTGATACCATTACGGGATCAAGCACAATTTTTTTTGCATTATACTTTCTAAGTCTTTGAGCTATAACGCTAATAATTTCAGAAGACGAAACCATTCCTATTTTAACTGCATCGGGAAAAATGTCTGTAAAAATACTGTCAAGCTGTTTTCCGACAAAATCAGCTTCAACATTTAATACGCCTAAAACACCAAGAGTATTTTGTGCAGTAAGGGCAGTTATCGCACTCATTGCATACATTTTATGTGCAGTTATCGTCTTAATATCAGCTTGTATACCTGCACCTCCGCTCGAATCTGAGCCTGCTATTGTAAGAACCTTTCTAATCAAAATATTCACCTGCTTCCAAAAAAGATTTTATATAAATATCAACAATTTTTTTCAAATCACAAGTATTTTTTTCAGCCGAGTCATATACACCGCAAAGCTTAAGGCCTGCCTTGTGAGCAACTTGTGCAGAATATAGAGCATCTTCAAAGACATAAGTTTCTCTGATATCCGTACCCAGAATTTCAAGAGCTTTCATAAAAATCAAGGGGTTATCCTTGCCATCTCCGACCTCACTGCAGGTTATCAATCCGCAAAAGCAGTCATAAATTTTTAATCTTTTAAGTGCATTTTCCGCAAGATACCTCTCGGTAGCGGTGGCAATACACATTTTTACCCCATTTTTCCTTAAATGATTGATAAATTCAATTGCACCGTCCTTTGCCTGTGCCTCATAAAAATAGAATTTTTCAATCATTTTATTCAAATCTTCGATTATTTTTTCCGGTGCATCCGATATATTATATTTCTTCCTGAAATACTCAGCAGCCTGCATCATACTAAGATTTTCCAAATCTGATTTTAATTTTTCATCCGGCACAATATTTTGAGATTTCAAGTATCTTTCCCCCAAAGTATCCCAGACATACATAGTATTAAGCAATGTTCCGTCAAGGTCGAAAATTGCCCCTTTGATTTTAAATTTGTTTTTCATCTGTGATTTCCTCCGAGAATTATCCAAGCTTTTTTACACATTAATTAATGTTAAATCTGTTTTTTATTTTTTCGGTAAATATACTCACTAAGCCTGTCACAAGCATAGCAGGAACCGTATATCCGATGTATGTGTTTATGCTCATAAATAACCTGTAAATAATAAAGCCTGATACCCATATTACAAAATTTGTTAAGTTATAGCTTCTGTTTGACGTATCTTTTTTAAGAATAAAATAATCGGTAATTAATATCGCCGACATCGGTGCAAAGACCGAACCTATTAAATATAAAAATTCTTCAAATTTTTGTATAGGTGTAAAAATTGCAAGGATTATTCCCAGAACGCAGGCTATAGTCGCCATAGGCTTTTCTTTAAATCTTAGGGATATACTTTCCATACTGATACCTGCTGAGTATACATCTAAAAAAGCTGTTGTTACTGTAGAAAAAATTACAATCAAAAGAGCTGCTGTACCAAATCCCGCTTCCGACATTATAAGAGCCACACTGCTCTCCCCTGTATACAGCGAGGCACATAAGCCAATTGCATACATCCATACACTTGCAAATAAATATGCACCTGAGCTTAATAATGATGAATAAAAAGGTTTCTTTGCATCTCTTGTGTAGTCTGAAATAAGAGGAAGCCACGAAAGGGGCATCGTAGCCGACAGTTCAACCGCCGCACCGAAAGAAACCGAGTCAGAGTTTACATATACTTCTTTACCGCTTAAAACTGTTCCGCTGAGAATTACCGTCAATATAAAAAGCAGCGAGGCGGCAAGTATATTTACTTTACAGTTATCCTTAAAATTAATCATCAGCCATAAAAGAATGAGCATTCCTATTATTAAGCACCAAATATATTTTGATACAGAGGTGAATATGGCTTCAATTGACGAAGCTCCGCTTTCAATCATAACTGCAGTCCAGCCTACAAGCTGAATAACATTTAATACTGCAAAAAATACACTTCCTTTGCTTCCGAAAGAAATTTTCACGGTTTCCATAGCACCTCTTTTTGTTCTGCCGCCTATAAATCCGACAAGAACCATAAGAACAAAGCCGATAAGATGACCTGAAATTATGGCAGTAAGACCTTTTAAAAAGCCCAAGGGGGCTATATAAGTACCTGTCAGAATTTCAGCAATAGATACTCCTGCTCCAAACCATATAAGTGAATTTGTAAGCATTGCTGTTTTTTCATTTTTCATTATGTACCTCTTTCCTTTCGGGAAATCGCCTTAGAAACACGAAAAGAGTTACCTGATACACTGGTAACTCCGCTTAAGACAATATAATTTGCTTCCTACGGTGGCATTATCCACATCAGGTTAAAGGGCCGAAGCTAGTTGCTTCCTCTCAGCCTGACAATACAGACTCCCCCGAAATATTTTTTTAAAATTATATCATTAAAAATTTATTTTGTCAAGGATAAATTCCATATTTTTATATCCATTTTTTAATGTATCGTATTGACAAAACCGATAAAAAAGTATAAAATTTATAAAAGATTGAATTTAAAGGAGCTTAAATAAGCTATGCTATATACAAACGTTGTAAACACACTGTCAAAAGACAAAAACCTCTCTGACGATGTGTTTTATGAGCTTTTAACGACAGATAAGTTCGATGAGGAGCTTTTTTCAGAGGCAGACAAAATCAGAAAATCTATATACGGCAATCTTGTATATATAAGAGGTCTGATAGAATTTACAAATTACTGCAAGAACGACTGCTATTACTGCGGTATACGGTGCAGCAACAGGGAAGCTGACAGATACCGCCTTTCATATGAGGAGATTATGGATTGCTGCCGTGAGGGATATTCCCTCGGATTCAGAACTTTCGTTCTTCAAGGGGGAGAAGATCCTTATTTTAAAGATGACGTTATGTGCCGTATTATTTCGGATATTAAGGGAGAATTTCCCGATTGTGCACTAACCTTATCTATGGGAGAAAGAACAAAAGAAAGCTATAAAAGCTTTTACGATGCAGGTGCAAACAGATATTTACTTCGTCATGAAACCGCAGAAGCTGACCATTACCGAAAGCTTCACCCTGAAAATCTGAAGCTTGACAACCGAAAAAAATGTCTGTTTGAGCTTAAAGAAATAGGATTTCAGGTTGGCTCAGGCTTTATGGTGGGTTCTCCTTACCAGAAGACCGAAAATATTATTTCCGATTTAAGATTTTTACAAAAGCTCGATCCCGATATGATTGGTATTGGTCCGTTTATAACGCACGCAAACACACCTTTTAAAGATTTTAAAAGCGGCAGCTTAGAGCTTACCTTAAGGCTAATTTCTATTCTAAGGCTTATGTTCCCCCACGCACTTATCCCCTCGACAACCGCACTCGGTACAATTCACCCAAAGGGACGTGAGCTCGGACTTAAAGCCGGAGCAAATGTTGTTATGCCGAATTTATCACCATTAGGAGTACGCAAAAAATATACCTTATATGATAACAAAATTTCCACCGGCGAAGAAGCCGCACAATCCGTAAAAGCACTTGCTGAGAAAGTGGAAGCTGCCGGTTATCAGATTACCGTTGATATAGGAAATGTCAAGCGTTAAGCAAAATATATACAAAAGAGGCGAATTTAAAGTATGAAATTATCCGAACTTTTTTCAAAAAAACAACCTACTCTGTCTTTTGAAGTATTTCCTCCAAAAGCAGATTCAAATTACGAAAGTGTTAAGTATGCGGTTGAACATATAGCCGCACTTAACCCTGCGTATATGAGCGTTACTTACGGTGCCGGCGGCGGTACAAGTGAATATACTGTGAAAATTGCTGCAAATATCCAGAAAAATTATAATGTCACTCCTCTTGCTCATCTCACCTGCGTTTCTTCCACAAGAGAAAAAGTACTTGCTCAAATAGAAAAGCTTAAGGAAAACGGAATTGAAAACATTCTCGCCTTAAGAGGCGATGTCCCGAGAGATGGTATTATGCCAAAAAATCCCGATTACAAATATGCCTCGCAATTAATTTCAGATATAAAAGAACATGGTGATTTCTGCATCGGTGCCGCATGTTATCCCGAGGGACACACCGAATCAAAATGCAGCATTGAAGATATAAGACACCTTAAAGAAAAGGTAGATACAGGCTGTGATTTTTTGACAACACAGATGTTTTTTGATAATAACATACTCTACAGCTTTTTATACAAAATTCGTGAAGCAGGAATAACCGTACCGGTGGTAGCCGGAATTATGCCGGTTACAAACAGCATTCAGATTAGGAGAATTTGCGAGCTATCCGGTACATATCTTCCGCAAAGGTTTAAAAATATTGTAGACCGTTTCGGTGAGAACCCAACGGCTATGAAGCAAGCAGGCGTTGCCTATGCTACAGAACAGATTATCGACCTAATTGCAAACGGCGTCAATGCAATTCACGTCTATTCAATGAACAAGCCTGAAATAGCTGCTGAAATTCAAAATAATCTCTCGGAAATTATTAAATAAATCGGAGTTAAGACTATGCTTCACATAAAAAAGTTTTCAGATATAGACTTAAAAATTGATATATCCGAGGTGCTACGTTATCTCGGTTACAAAAATTCCGGTGCAGATACCCAGCTAATCAGCCTTATAAAAAATATTTCGGATGATATAATGACAAACAGCATATGCAAGGTTTGTTTTGAGAAATTTCCGGTGAATTTTGAATTGAACGGAAAAATAGATTTAGGTTTTATGAAGTTAAGCTCTGAGAGCTTAAAGAAAAATTTAAAAAACTGCACTCATATTTATGTTTTTGCGGCAACTATCGGCTTATATACAGATAAGCTTATACAAAAATATTCAAAAGTCACCCCCTCGAAAAGCTTAATTGCACAGGCAACAGGTACAACGCTTATCGAGGAGTGGTGCAACATTTTTTGCAGTGAGTTAAATGAAGAAGAAATTAAAAACGGTAATCATCTCCGTCCGAGGTTTAGTCCCGGCTACGGGGATTTCCCGCTTGAAAGCCAGAAGGAAATTTTCTCGGTATTAGATTGCACACGAAGAGCCGGAATATCTCTTACTGACAGTTTTCTTATGATTCCAAGCAAATCGGTATCCGGTATTATAGGAATCAGTAAAATTAAAACCGACTGCGAATCAGGAGGCTGTGAAAGCTGCAAAAAATTAAACTGTAATTTCAGGAGGATTTAAGTATATGAACATAATGGAAAAATTAAAAAAAGAACGTCTGTATTTTGATGGTGGATATGGCACACTACTTCAAAAAAGCGGACTTAAAGCCGGAGAATTTCCCGAAATATGGAATATAACCAGACCTGAGATTATAACTGAGCTGCATAAAAATTATATAGACGGCGGATGTGATATTTTAAAAACAAATACGTTCGGTGCAAACATTCTGAAATTTAACGAAACCAATGGTCTCCCGTCCCTTTCTGAAATTATTACAAGTGCTGTAGATAATGCAAAAAAAGCAATTTCCTCCGCCGCAGCAAAACGTGAAATATACACGGCACTGGATATAGGTCCTACGGGTAAGCTTCTTAAGCCTTTAGGAGAGCTTGAATTTGAAGATGCCGTCAGAATTTTTTCTGAAACTGTAAAAATTGGTGTTTCCTGCGGTGTAGACCTGATACTTATTGAAACAATGAACGACAGTCTTGAGACAAAGGCTGCTGTACTTGCGGCGAAAGAAAATTCCACGCTTCCCGTTTTTGTCACAAATGCTTATGATGAAAGCTCAAAGCTTATGACAGGTGCTACACCTCAGGCTATGGTTTCTATGCTTGAAGGTCTCAGGGTAGATGCCCTTGGAATAAATTGCAGCTTAGGTCCTGAAATGATGAAGCCTGTTGTTTCTGAGCTGATAAAATATGCTTCTGTACCTGTAATTGTAAACCCAAATGCAGGCTTGCCCGTTATAAGAGATGGTGAAACTGTTTTTGATGTTTCTCCCTCAGATTTTGCAAAGTCAGTATATGATATTGCGAAAATGGGTGCTTCCATTCTCGGTGGTTGTTGCGGAACAACCCCTGAATATATTAAAAATGTGAGAAATAAAACAGAAGTGCTTCCTTATGTATATCCCGAAAAAAAGAATTATACCATTGTATCCTCATATACTCATTGTGTAATTATTGATAAAAAACCTATAATCGTTGGTGAACGTATTAATCCCACAGGAAAGCCGCTTTTAAAAGCCGCACTCAGGGAAAACAATTTTGACTATATTCTAAACGAAGGAATTTCACAGCAAATCCTTGGTGCAGATATTCTCGACGTTAACACAGGACTTCCTGAAATTGATGAAAAGACTATGCTTCCTTCTGTTATTTCTGAGCTTCAGAGCGTTACTAATCTTCCGCTTCAGATTGATACATCAGATTCAGAAGCAATGGAACTCGCACTCAGAGTATACAACGGAAAGCCGCTGATTAATTCTGTATGCGGAAAGGAAGAATCGATGTCAGCTGTTTTTCCTCTTGCAGCAAAATACGGCGGGGTAATTATCGCACTTACGCTTGACGAGAGCGGCATTCCCATCTCAGCAGATGAGAGAATTAAAATAGCAAAGAAAATAATAGAAAGAGCAAAAAACTACGGAATTTCCGAAAATGATATTATAGTTGATCCACTTGCTATGACCGTAAGCTCTGATCCAAATTCAGCACTCGTTACTCTCGAATGTATAGAAAAGCTCAGTAAACTCGGTATTAAAACAAGTCTTGGTGTTTCAAACGTCTCATTCGGACTTCCTGAAAGACCTGTTATTAACTCGGTTTTCTTTTCGATGGCACTAAGCAAAGGGTTAAATGCTGCAATTATTAATCCTGCATCAAAAGAAATGATGAATTCCTACTTCAGCTATTGTGCCCTTGCAGGACTTGACGAAAACTGTAAAAACTATATTGATTATGTTACAAAAAACGAGTCTGTAAAAAATGGAAATGACTATTCAGAAAACAAGAAAAGCCCTGAGGACGCCTTAAAAAATGCTATACTAAACGGACTTAAGGATGATGCAGGAAAACATGCAAAAGTACTGATAGAAAACACCCAACCGCTTGATATAATCAATAATTGTATAGTTCCTGCACTTGATAAAATCGGTCAGGATTTTGAGGCAAAAAAGGCCTTTTTACCACAGCTCCTGATGAGTGCAGAGGCCGCAAAGGCCGCATTTCAGGTTATTAAGGAAAATTTGCTTTCAAGCAATGAATCTACTCAAAGCAGACCAAAAATTGTCCTCGCAACTGTTAAGGGTGATATTCACGACATTGGTAAAAACATAGTCAGGGTATTACTTGAAAATTATGATTTTGACGTTATAGATTTAGGAAAGGACGTATCCCCTGAAAAAATAGTTGAGACTGCCGTAAGAGAACAGGTGAAATTAGTCGGTCTCAGTGCTCTGATGACAACAACAGTCCCTGCCATGGAGGATACTATCGCACTTTTAAAAAAGGAACTCCCTGATTGCAGGGTAATTGTTGGCGGCGCTGTTCTTACTCAGGAGTATGCCGATATGATACATGCTGACAAATACGCAAAGGACGCTATGGAAGCAGTCAGATATGCAGAAAAGCTGTTAAAATAACAGCTTTTCAATATCCGTAACAAATACACAATCACCCAATACTTTGAATTTAACATCATATTCCGAAAACTTCATACTGTATATTTTGTCAGCTTCTTTCTTATAACCCGGACGAATATCCTGTGCAAGACATTCGGTTAGTGAGTCAAGCTTACCTTCAGGAATAATTCCGGCAAGATTTTCTGCAAACTCGACCTTTAATGAATGGTTAAACACCTCATCAGCAAATCCACACATTGCCTCAGGGTGTGAATCTGTATACGAAAGATAAGGTTTTATATCATAAATAGGAGTATTATCAAGAATATCAACACCCGAAACACACAAAACCGTCCCCTCTGCCCCCGTTTTTTCTATCCCTTCAAGCTTTAGAGAAGACAGACCAAGAGAATTAGGTCTGAAAGGCGAGCGGCTTGCAAATACTCCAACTCTGGTATTTCCGCCAAGTCTCGGCGGACGTATCGTGGGCGACCATTCATTTCCCTTAAAATGTGCTTTTGAAAAATCAAAAATAACCCAGATATGAGAATATCCCTCTAAACCTCTTAAGGCATCAGAGTTTCTAAATTCCGGTAAAAATACAATTCTGCCTTTCAGAGACGGTACACAGCCGCTCTGTCTCGGTAGTCCGAATTTTTCTTTGAAATCAGTATATATATGTGCTATCGGTTTTATTACTCGTTCATCATTCATATTTTTTAAATCCTTTAAGTCGGATCGTAGC
>JAZQLM010000174.1:0-2273 GCA_045542655.1 Clostridia bacterium
CTCTTGGAAGCATCAATATTATCTGTTGATAATTATAAGGTGTTAATAGGAATACTTGAAACTTGTGTGGAATAATGTTGTGAGTACATTTTGAGTACAAAAACTTTCGGAAATAAAATCACCACGATGAAAAATGAAAAATACAGATAATAAAATCACGAAAAAGCAATGAAAGTCACGGTGATGAAAAAAGCGGAAGTCGAGTGGGAGTAGAATGAAAAATCCGCTAAATGGATTGTACAAAGAAAATGGCATAATGATATAATCCCCTTAGAATAGTCTTGAAATATTTTTGTTGTTTCAAGTGTCTACTCTAAGGGGATTATATCAAAGCATCCTCGCTTTTTTTATTTATTAAAATTCTTAATAAAACATAAAATATGTTATATACTGACTCAATAAAATATAATCTGTAGGGTGCGTCGATTTTCGACGCACCGCTTTTTGCATATTGCTACAAACCATTGTCTTTAGACTATTTTTTATTTACGGCTTCACGAAAGTCACAGCCATCATTATTGCACACATAGTCGAGAGGACCTTTTCCTCTGTAGCGTCTCTTTTTAAAGAGAATATTCCCGCATTTTGGGCATTTCTGTGTAGTAGGCTCATCCCACGAAATAAAGCAGTCTGTGCCATTTTCACAGGCGTAATAGCTTGCACCCTTCTTTGATTTTCTTGCGTATACCTTGCCGCCGCAGTTGGGGCATGGAGCTGAAACCGGCTCTGCTATAGTCTTTGTATTTTTACATTCGGGGTAGCCGGGACATGCGAGGAATTTTCCGAAACGTCCCTGCTTTATAACCATAAATCGACCACATTTTTCACATTTTACGTCGGAAACCTCGTCCTTTAATTCAATGTTTCCAATAGTTTCTTCTGCGGTTTTTAAAGTGTCTGCAAAGGGGGAATAGAAATCTTTTAAAATCTGTTTCCATTCCTTTTCGCCGTCTTCAACCTCGTCAAGCTTCTTTTCCATATTGGCGGTAAAGCCTATGTCAACAATATTTTTAAAATGGTCTTCCATAAGAGAGGTTACAATCGTGCCAAGCTCCGTTGGAATAAGAGCCTTTCCGTCACGACTTACATATCCCCTTGCGGTAATTGTAGTAATTGTTGGGGAATAGGTACTTGGTCTGCCTATGCCGTCGTCTTCCATAGCCTTTATAATAGAAGCCTCGGTATATCTTGGAGGCGGCTGTGTAAAGTGCTGTTTTGGAAGTATTTCCTTAAGCTTAAGCACCTGATTTTCAGTAAGTGAGGGGAGCTTGCCTTCTTTTTCCTCCTCGACGTCTGTACCCTCTACATAAACAGCCATAAAACCGTCAAATTTAACAGTAGAGCCGTTTGCTCTGAAAAGATAGTCACCACATTCAATGTCAGCTCTTACGTTGTCAAGTACGGCTGAGAGCATCTGACTTGCTAAAAATCTGTTCCATATGAGCTTATAAAGCTTATACTGGTCAGGCTTAAGAGAGTCCTTTATACTGTCAGGAACAAACATCATTGAGGTTGGTCTGATTGCTTCGTGAGCATCCTGAGCATTTTTGTTTGTTTTATACTGCTTAGGTGTTTTGGGCATATATTCCGTGCCATAATTATTTTTTATAAATTCACGGCATTCGTTTTGTGCCTCGTTTGAAATTCTCAGTGAGTCAGTTCTCATATAGGTTATAAGACCGACGCTTCCGAAGCCTTTTATATCAATACCCTCGTAAAGCTGCTGAGCCGCAGTCATTGTACGTCTTGTAGTAAAGCCGAGCTTTCTTGAGGCTTCCTGCTGAAGCGTACTTGTAGTAAAGGGTGGAGAGGGATGACGGAGCTTTTCGGATTTTACAATCTTTGCTACCTTATAACCCTTGCCCTCAATGTTTTTCAGCACCTTGTCTGCATCTGCCTTGTTTTTTAAATTATCTTTTTTTCCGTCTAAACCGCCGTTGAATTTTGCAACGAAAGGAGCTTTTCCCTTATCATTTGTAAGCTTTGCTTCTATTGTCCAGAACTCTTCTTCTATAAATGCGTCAATTTCACGCTCACGGTCAACGATAAGCTTTGTAACAACCGACTGAACTCTGCCGGCACTAAGTCCTTTTTTTACCTTTTTCCAGAGTAGGGGACTGATTTTATAGCCCACAATACGGTCAAGAACACGTCTTGCCTGCTGTGCATCTACAAGGTCTTTGTCAATCATCCTTGGATGATTGATAGCTTCTTTTACTGCGTTTTTTGTGATTTCGTTAAAGGTTATACGGCAGGCGGAACTTTCGTCAATG
>JAZQLM010000175.1:0-1796 GCA_045542655.1 Clostridia bacterium
CTCACCGAGATTTGAATTGTTTACTATTCCGGTAAAGCTGAGTCCGCCTGCAAACTCTATCTCACGCATAATCTCATAGACGTCCTTTGCGTTTTTAGTCTGCGGTCTGTACTTATTTATAACAAGAAGCATATTGTAATCGTTTTCTTCCTTAATTCTCGGAGAATATCTGCCGAGTGCAAGAGCACCTCTGTCATCACCGCCCACATCAATTACGGCAGCAGTATTCTTATCCTCCGTTACAGAGTATACCTCTGACGGCAGGGCAGGAACATCAACATTGGTATTTGCATACTCGGAAGAGATAAGCTTAATTTTGTTTTCGCTTAAAATCTTATGTGAATCCTTTGTTCTGAAATACGGATTGACAATATCAATATCCGCAACTGCAACATTTTCAAACACGCTTTTAAGACGGATTGCAAAATTCACGGCAATATTTGTTTTTCCGCTTCCGTAATGACCTGCAAAGAGTGTAATTCTTTTATAATCCATTAAAGCACAACCACCCAGTCAAACTTATCCTCAACGGTTCCCCACTGAATACCTGTAACAGTATCATAAATCTTCTGGCTGACAGGACCGATTTCGCCGTTATTGATTTCCATAACGTCATCGCCGTATCTGAGCTTACCTACTGGAGAAATAACCGCTGCTGTTCCTGTTCCGAAAACTTCTTCAAGCTTTCCGCTTTTTTGAGCCTCTATAAGCTCATCAACAGAAATTTTTCTTTCTTCAACTTCCATACCCCAGCTCTTGCAAAGATGTATTACAGAATTTCTTGTAATACCCGGGAGAATACTTCCATTAAGCATAGGTGTAACAATTTTACCGTCAATTTTGAAGAAGATGTTCATAGCACCTACTTCTTCAATATATTTTCTTTCTACACCGTCAAGCCAGAGAACCTGTGAGTATCCGTCATCGTGAGCCTTTACCTGACCTGCAAGAGAAGCTGCGTAGTTTCCGCCTGTTTTAGCATAACCCATACCGCCTCTTACGGCTCTTACATACTCATCTTCAATCCAAATTCCAACAGGAGAAAGTCCGCTTGCATAGTACGCACCGCTCGGTGAGAGGATTATTATAAACATATATGTCTTTGAAGGAGCAACACCCAAAAATTCATCCGTTGCAATAATAAATGGTCTTATGTATAAAGATGTTCCCGGTGCATCCGGAATCCAGTCCTCATCAACCTTTACAACTGCTTTTACGGCTTCTACAAAGTATTCCTCCGGAAGCTCGGGAATACAAAGTCTCTTATTTGAATCATTGGTTCTCTTTGCATTCATATCAGGTCTGAAAAGTCTTGTTTTTCCGTCAGTTCCCTTGTATGCTTTCAGTCCCTCAAACATTTCCTGTCCATAATGGAATACCATGGCAGAAGGAGCAAGTGAAAGATTTGCATACGGAACGATTCTTGCATCGTGCCATCCTTTTCCCTCTGTGTAATTCATCACAAACATATGGTCTGTAAAAATTTTTCCAAAGCCAAGATTTGAAGAATCAGGCTTTGCCTTAGGGCTTGTTGTTTTTTCTATTCTGATATTAAGCATTTATATATTCCTCCTTATATCAAACAGACAATTCAGCGGCATAAAATACAGGCTGATAAAGTCTGCATATAAATTAGCTTTATCTTATAATAATACAGATTTTTTGTCGATTTGTCAATGAGTTTTTTAGATTTTCAGAAATTTTTTCACCGAAAACGCATTTGTAATAAAATTTTCAAGAATATTTTAATAAGACTATACATAAATAACAAAATTTTGTAAAATTTGTCGATTAAC
>JAZQLM010000176.1:0-5163 GCA_045542655.1 Clostridia bacterium
GTTATGGCTATGTTGTTCGTTTCGGAAAAGATGGCGACTATGTGACACTTGATGAAAAAAATATCCTGTTCAGTAATAATTATGACTTAAGAAGCGAAGTTATCTCAAACTACAGCGGTGACGGAAGCGGTGGATGGAAACGTGAGTCTTCAGGTTCATATTTCCTTAAAGGAGCTGTTTCGGGAACAACATACCATGCACTATGGGGATATATTGCAAAGGATGGTGTTGGCTCTTCAAGTATAACATTGCTTGATAAGGCTGATTTAAACTCTGATCATCTTTTTACAAATTACAGCGGTGCATTAGTGCTTAAATATGAGCCGGATGGCAAGGACTTTAATATAGTTGAAGCTTCTGTGGATTACCTTGAAGAAGTATCGCAGTTCGGAGTGGCTAAGACACCGAGCGAAATATTTGCATACGGAACAAACAATGCCAATATTTCTTTGATAATCGTAAAACCGGGTGAAAATTCCTTTGAATATGAAGAGGAAGAAGATGAACCGGTTGAAGAGCCGGAAGAACCTGTAGAACCTGAAAATCCGGAAGAACCGGGGGATTCTACTGAGGACGAAACACCTTCTGACGAAAATACCGAAGAAGAATAATAACTGAAAATAATTTAATGGCTGTCTCACAAATGTGGGGCAGCCTTTTATGTTAACAGATGACAGTAAATTCAAGTGATTTTTGTCGGCAGAAGTAACATTAATATACAATTTGATTATACAGTATAGCATTTTATGAGGAATTTTGTATTATTTTATAGAAATTATTAGTAAAAAATTCTTGCATACTTTTTTGTATTGTGGTATAATAATCTAATAAAAGTATTGGAGGCGATTAAAATGGCTATTACTAACGAGTATTTAAAAAGAGTTATAGCAGATGTTGAAAAACGTAATCCGGGTGAAAGTGAATTTTTACAGACAGTTAATGAAGTGTTAGAATCACTTGAACCTGTTATTGAAAAACATCCGGAGTATGAAGCAGCAGGTCTTATTGAAAGATTGGTTGAACCTGAAAGAATGATTACATTCCGTGTACCGTGGGTTGATGATAATGGAAAGACACAGGTAAACAGAGGTTTCCGTGTTCAGTTTAACAGTGCAATCGGACCTTACAAGGGTGGTCTTCGTTTCCATCCGTCAGTATATTCGGGAATTATCAAATTCCTCGGATTTGAACAGGTGTTTAAAAATTCTCTTACAGGTCTTCCTATTGGCGGCGGTAAGGGTGGTTCTGATTTTGATCCGAGAGGAAAGAGTGACGGCGAGATAATGAGATTCTGTCAGTCCTTTATGACAGAGCTTTCACGTCATATCGGCTCACACGTTGACGTACCTGCCGGCGATATAGGTGTTGGTGCAAGAGAAATCGGTTACCTTTTCGGTCAATATAAGAGAATATGCAACAACTTTGAAAATGCCGTGCTTACAGGTAAGGGTATTTCATACGGCGGAAGCCTTATTCGTCCCGAAGCAACAGGTTTTGGTGCGGTTTATTTCTGTAATGAGGTTTTAAAGAGATACGGTGTTGATATTAAGGGTAAAACATTTGCCGTATCAGGCTTTGGTAACGTAGCATGGGGTGCTGTTCTTAAAATTAATCAGCTGGGCGGTAAAGTTCTTACAATTTCAGGTCCTGATGGTTATGTATATGACGAAAACGGTATCACAGAAGAAAAGGCAGCATATATGCTTGAAATGCGTTCTTCAGGTCGTGATAAGGTTCAGGATTATGCTGATAAATTTGGTGCAAAATTCTATGCCGGCGAAAAACCATGGGGTGTAAAGGTTGATGTTGTTATGCCTTGTGCAACTCAGAACGAAGTTCAGCTTGATGATGCTAAGAAAATTGTTGAAAACGGTGTTAAATATTACATAGAAGTTTCAAATATGCCTACTACAGATGAAGCAGTTTCATACCTTCGTTCAAACGGAGTTGTTATTGCTCCTTCAAAGGCTGTTAATGCCGGTGGTGTAGCTGTTTCTGCACTTGAAATGAGTCAGAACAGTATGCGTCTTTCATGGTCTGCTCAGGAAGTTGATGAAAAGCTTCACGGTATTATGGTTAATATTTACAACAGCGTAAGCAAGGCGGCTAAAGAATACGGTATGGAGGATAACCTCATTGCAGGTGCTAACATTGCCGGATTTATGAAGGTTGCTGTAGCTATGATGGCTCAGGGTATTATCTAATATTAAATAACTGCTATAGCCAAAGACTAAATTTTGTCTTTGGCTATAGTAAAATTACAAAATTTATTTAAAGTGGTGTAAAAATGATTTTTGAAGAGAAAACCGTATCAAGTAAAAGAATTTATGAGGGTTATGTCATAAATGTAAGAGTTGATACTGTAAAGCTTCCTGATGGGCGAGAGGCTTTCAGAGATATAGCAGAGCATCCGGGTGGTGTCGGAGTGGTGGCACTTACTGATGATAAAAAGGTTCTGATGGTGAAGCAATTCAGAAAACCTTTGGAAAAAGCTATTTATGAAATACCGGCGGGAAAGCTTGATAAGAATGAAGATATATTTGTGTGCGGTATGAGGGAGCTTGAGGAAGAAACCGGTTTTACCTGCAGGGAGATGAAATACCTTGGTCATATGTATCCGTCTCCGGGGTTTACTGATGAAATAACACATATATATTTTACTGATTCCCTTGTTAAAGGTACCGAAAACCCTGACGAGGATGAATTTTTGGATGTTGAACAGATTGACATTATAAAGGCTAAAGAAATGATTTTAAATAATGAAATTAATGATGCCAAGACAGTTTTTGGGATTTTAAAGGCTTGTGCACTGCTTGGCTGTTAGATATAGATTGGAGGATAGCGGAATGGTAAAGAATAAAATTCATGTGAGAATTTGTGGTATTGAGTATACGCTGCTCAGTAATGAAGCACCAGAATATGTTCATAAGGTTGCCTATCTTGTTGATAAGAAAATGTCTGAAATTATGAGAGCTGATTCAAAGCTCAATTCTGCTATGGCTTCCTTGCTTACTGCGATCAATCTTGCAGATGAGCATTTTAAAGATATAAACGATACAGATAATTTAAGACAACAAGTAGCTGAGTATAACAGACTCAGTGAAGAATATAAAGATAAGCTTGTAGTTGTCGAAGAGGAGCTTAATGAAGCAAACAGAAGAGTAAAAGAGCTTGAGGCAGAGCTTAAAAGATGTGAAATGAGGGAAGTTGATTTTATAGGCAGCTTTGAAGATATTGACGACGGTGTTTTATGATGAATAAGGCTAATATACCTGAATTACTTGCACCGGCAGGAAATTTTGATTGTCTCTGTGCAGCAGTACAAAATGGTGCTGATGCTGTGTATTTTGCCGGCAGAAGCTTTGGTGCAAGAAGTTATGCGGATAATTTTGATGATGAAGCATTAAAAAGAGCCATTGATTATTGTCATTTAAGAGGTGTAAGGTCGCATATTACAGTCAATACATCGCTTGAAAATTCTGAGCTTGATGAAGCACTTTCTTTTATAAATTTTCTATATAATGAAGGTGCGGATGCTCTTATTGTCTCTGATTTGGGACTGGCAACAGAAATTAAAAAGTATTTTCCCAACTTTTCAATCCATGCAAGTACACAAATGACTATCCATAATTCAGATGGAGTCAGGTTAGCTCAAAGTGTGGGGTTTGACAGAGTTGTTCTCTCAAGAGAGCTTTCCTTAAATGAAATTAAGCATATATCTCATGGAACAGATGCGGAGCTTGAAATTTTTGTACACGGTGCTATGTGTATGTGTTACTCGGGACAATGTCTTTTAAGCAGTGTAATTGGAGGCAGAAGCGGAAACCGTGGCAGCTGTGCCCAGCCCTGCAGATTACCCTTTACATCTGATAAGGAAAGCAGCGGTTATTTTCTTAGCCTTAAGGATATGTGTCTTGCAAATCATATAAGAGAGATAAGTAAATTAAATGTTGCTTCCTTAAAAATTGAGGGAAGAATGAAAGGTCCTTCCTATGTCGCTTGTGTAACGGGAATATACAGAAAATACCTCGATAACTGTATGGATGTTTCAATTGAAGATTATAATAAACTTGAAAAGATATTTTACAGAGGCGGATTTTCGGACGGATATTTTACAGGGAAAAAGGGAACTAAGATGTTTGATTTTGAAAAACCCGATAACCCGTATTTGAAACAGACAAAAGAGATTGTCAAGGTCTATGACAGAAATTACACTGAAATTAATGACAGAAAAATATCACTTTGTCTTGAATTTTCGGCACATAAGAGTGAATATCCAAGGCTACTTGCAAGGCTTGGAGAGTTTAGCTGTGAATATGTTTATAATAAATTAGTTCAGCCGGCACAAAACAAACCTCTTGAAGAGGAGACAGTTAAATCACAGCTTAGTAAAACCGGTGGAACTCCGTATAGTTTTTCAAAAATTATACTCGATATAGATAATGACATTTTTTTAAGCAAATCAGAGCTTAACGAAATGAGACGCTCAATACTTGAGAAATTTGAAATTAAATATTTGAATTTATATAAAAAAAATAATAATTTATCCATAAAAAAAGATGAATTAACAAAACAGGAGTACACTACAGGATATTCTTGTTATGTTTCCGACTTAAAACAGCTTGAAATTGTTTTAAAATACAATTTTAAAAGAGTATATGTACCTTTAAACGTTGTGTTTGAAATATCGGAGGTTTTTAGTGAAGAAAAAAGCAGAATTTTTCCGCATCTTCCGGAAATAATAAAGGACCACGAGAAAGAAAAAATTGAGAAAACGCTTGATTGTCTCTATAAAAGGGGCTTTAAGAATTTGATGATACACAATGTGGGACAGCTTGTATATGCCAATAAATTTGATATTGTTTTAAGTCACAGGTTTAATGTGTGGAATAATAAAACGGCTGAATTTTTGAAAAAATTTAAGCCTGTATCAGTAACACTGTCACCTGAACTTAATTTAAAACGTATTTCAGGAATAAAAAATGCAGTTCAATGTGAATATATAGTATATGGACACCTGCCGGTTATGGTGACGGAAAACTGCATTGCTAAAAATATGGGAAATTGTCCGTGTAAAGGGGATACATTCTTTTATATAAGGGACAGAAAAGGAATTTCCTTTCCTGTTAAAACTGTAAAAGGTGCGTGCAAAGTCGGATCGTA
>JAZQLM010000177.1:0-13284 GCA_045542655.1 Clostridia bacterium
CATGGCTACGATCCGACTTGAGGTTATTGCAAAGGAGCTTAAAAAAAGACGTGATGTTCTGCCTGAATATGAAAAAAGCGGAAGAGAAGATTTGATTACTGATATTAAACGTGAAATAGAAATACTTCTTGCATATTTACCTGCACAGCTTTCCGATGAGGAGCTTACCGGAATTATTAAAAAAGCGATTACGGACACAGGAGCGGAGTCGGTGCGTGATATAGGAAAGATAATGCAAAGGGTTATGCCCGAAACAAAGGGCAGAGCTGACGGGAAAAGGATTAATGAAATCGCAAGAAAGCTTCTTTCGTAGGGTGAGCTTATGAAAAGACTATTTGTTCCCGATTACACTTATGCTTCAGTTTATGATATTGAATATGATGTTTTAAAAGAAAAGGGTATAAAGGCACTTATTTTTGATATAGATAATACTCTTGCTTCATATGATACGACTGAGCCGGATGAAAAACTGATGTCTCTTTTTAAAAGGCTTATTTCTATGGAGTTTAAGATTTATTTTCTTTCAAACAATAATCGCTCAAGAGTGACAACATTTGCAGGCGGCACGGAAATACCGCACCGCTGGAGAGCCTGTAAACCGCTTAAAGTTTTTATATGGCGTGCAATGAAACAAATGAAGGTTACAAAAGACGAAACTGCCCTTGTGGGAGACCAGTTATTTACAGATGTATTAGGGGCAAACAGAACGGGAGTAACATCGGTTCTTGTTCAGCCTGTATCTTTAAATAACGAAGATAAATTTGTTGCTTTCAAACGCAGGTTTGAAAAGATGATAACGAAGTCTTAAGTTAAGTAAACGGACTTAACTATATTAAGTCTAAGTAAAGAGGTAAGTATTATGAGAGATAAACCTTTATTCGGTCCGGGAGGAAATTGTGAGGATTTTTATGCAAACGGTTATAAATCCTCGCTTAAAATTCCGGAATGGTTGTTTAATAACGGGCTTGACGCATATGAATATCAGTGTGGCAAGGGTGTTAAAATTTCTGAGGACTCGGCTAAAATACTTGGCAAAGAGGCGAAAAAATATAATATAGCACTTTCAGTTCATGCTCCTTACTATATCAGCATTTCCTCAACCGAGGAGGAAAAACGTGATAAAAGCATAGAATATATATTGTCAACTCTCAAGGCTGCAAGCTATATGGATGCAAAGAGAATAGTGGTTCATTCCGGCTCGTGCGGTAAAATTACCAGAGCACAGGCTCTTGACCTTGCAAAGACAACACTTTCAAGGGCTATTAAAGCAGCCGATGAAAACGGTTATTCCGATATAATAATATGCCCTGAGACTATGGGGAAAATTAATCAGCTGGGAAGTGTTTCTGAGGTTATTGAGCTTTGTATGATAGATGAGAGATTAATTCCGACAGCCGATTTCGGACATATAAACTCTCAGACTAACGGAGGATTAAAGACCTACTCAGATTATGAAAAGGTTTTTGATGCCTTTGAAAATAAGCTTGGTAGCTTCAGAACAAAAAATCTGCACATACATTACAGCAGAATTGAATATACCAACGCAGGTGAAAAAAAGCACCATACCTATGATGAAACAGAATATGAACCTGAGTTTGAGCCGATAGCCGAAATTATTGCAAGAAGGGGCTATACGCCTGTTATTATATCTGAGTCTGCCGGTACACAGACGAAGGATTCAAAAGAATACAAAAAAATTTATGATGACTTTATGGGTAAGATGAAAAAATGATTAATAATAATGTGAAAAAGCTTTCATTTGATGAAGATAAAGCTTATATTATAACCTCACCGCACTCGCTCAGATACTTTACGGGTTTTCGTGGCGGAGAGGGTGTTGCGGTTTTAAGCAGGGAAAAATGCTGGCTTATAACCGACTCAAGGTATACAGAGGCAGCCACTAAGGAAGCAAGTGGTATAGAAATAATAGAGGGCTTACCGTATTTTTCAAAGCTTGGCAGTGTTTTTAAAGAAATTCGTGTGAAAAAAGCGGCTATTGAGGAAGGTTTTATGTCAGCCGGAGATTTTAATAATCTTAAAAAAATGTATCCTGATATAGAGTTTTTGTTTTCGGGAAATGAAACCGAAGAGGCAAGAATAATTAAAAGCAGCGATGAACTTATCTGCATTGAAAAAGCAGAGAAGATTGCATCACTTGCCTATGAGCATATTCTCGGAAAAATCAGAGAAGGAATGACTGAGCGAGAGCTTGCCGCTGAAATTGAATATTTTATGAGATGCTCGGGTGCTGAAAAAACTTCGTTTGACACGATTGTAATATCGGGGGAAAAGACAAGTATGCCGCACGGAATGCCGTCTGATAAGAAAATTCAGAAGGGTGATTTCATAACTATGGATTTCGGCTGTGTATATGACGGATACTGCTCTGATATGACTCGCACAGTTGTATTGGGAGAAGCGACCGAAAAGCAGAGAGATATTTATAACGTTGTCCTTAAGGCACAGGAGGAAGCACTTAAATTCTTAAAAGCAGGTGTAAGGGCAAGAGATGCCGATGAGGTTGCAAGGGATATTATTAAGGAAGCAGGCTATGGGGAATACTTCGGCCATTCGCTTGGTCACGGGGTTGGTCTTTTAATTCACGAACGTCCGAATCTTTCTCCTAAATCGGATGTGATGCTTGAAGAAAATATGGTTGTGTCCTGTGAGCCGGGGATTTATATTCCGCAATTTGGTGGTGTGAGAATAGAGGATTTGGTTGTAATTAAGGATAACGGAATTAAAAATCTTACATTTGCGGATAAGAAATTTACAGAAATATTATAAAAATATAAAAAATTCCTTGATTTTTTTTCCGTTTTGTTATAAAATGTTATTGATTATAAATTGTAAAATTAATTTTTCTATATTTTTAAGGAGGTAATACCAATGATATCAGCAGGTGATTTCAGAAATGGCCTGACATTTGAATTTGAAGGAAATGTGTTTCAGGTTGTTGAATTCCAGCATGTAAAACCGGGTAAAGGAGCGGCTTTTGTCAGAACAAAGATGAAGAACGTTATTACCGGTTCAGTAGTTGAAAGAACTTTTAATCCTACAGAAAAGGTTGAAAAAGCTATGATCGAAAGAAAGGATATGGAATATCTTTACGAAGATTCCGGACTTTTCTATTTTATGGATCAGGAAACATATGAGCAGATTCCTTTAAGTCAGGAGCAGCTTGGCGATTCTTTAAAGTTTGTAAAGGAAAATATGACAGTTACAATCCTTTCATATAAAGGTAATGTATTTGCCGTTGAACCGCCGAACTTTGTTGAACTTGAGGTTGTTGCAACAGAACCCGGTGTTAAGGGTAATACTGCCACAAACGTTACAAAGCCTGCAACAGTTGAGACAGGGGCAGTTGTAAGTGTTCCTATGTTTATTAACGAAGGCGACAAGATTAAAATTGATACTCGTACGGCAGAATATCTTTCAAGAGCTTAATTAAAAGAAAAGAGGGGTAGTTAAAATGTCTGAACTTACAAACAAGGCTTCATATCTTAAAGGACTTGCTGACGGAATGAAGCTTGATACTGAAAAAAATGAAGGTAAGCTTTTAGCTGAAATTATTGATTTTTTGTCAATGATTTCTGAAAAAATGGAATTATTGGACGATGAACAGGGCTTTATTGCAGATAAGCTTGATGAAATGGAAGAGGTTATTGACATTATCGGCGAGAGTGTATATGGTGATGATGACTGTGACTGCGACTGTGATGAAGACTTTTGCATAACCTGTGAAAGCTGCGGCGAGCAGTTTGAAATTACAGACGAGGACCTTATGGACGGTTCTATTAATTGTCCTAACTGCGGTCAGGAAATTGAATTTGATTTTGATTGCGACTGTGATTGCGATTGCGATTGCGGTTGTGACTGCGAATAAAACTATTGGCGATGTAGAAAAGGTTGTTTTTACATCGCCTTTGTAATTTTAAATTCTATTTACTTAAGGGGACCTCTAAAAATTCCCCGCACGAATATTGACGGATAATATTTACGTCATTTGTCACAAAATTTTTTCACATAGATACCACTATGCGTGCAAAATTTTGTTTAGACTGACGAAAAATTCTCTCGCCACTCTCCGCACGCTGAATATTTAGAGGTCCCCTTGACAAATCTGTAAAATAATGATAAAATTTATTTAAATAAAATAATAATACGAGGTGTTTATTATGTTTAAAGGTTTAAAAAAATTATCAGCAGTTATCCTTTTGGTTGCTTTTGCCGCTTCTCTTGTTGCATGCGGTTCAGGCACAAATAAGCTTACAATGGCTACAAATGCAGAGTTTCCTCCGTTTGAATACATAGAAAACGGAGTTATTACAGGTGCTGATATTGATATAGCCAATGCTATTGCAAAGAAGCTCGGAAAAGAGCTTGAGGTCACAAATATTGACTTTGATGCTGCTCTTACAGGTGCTGCAACAGGTAAATATGATATGGCGGTTGCAGGTATCACTGCAAATGACGAAAGACGCAAGAATATGAACTTCTCAGTTGACTACTACAAGGCTTCACAGGCTATTATAGTTATGAGTGAAAGTGCTATTGCTGGAAAGGCTGATCTTGAAGGTAAGACAATTGCTTGTCAGGAAGGTACAACAGGTGAACAGTATCTTTTAGATAACAAATATGCTGTTCAGTCATTCAAGACAGGTGCAGAGGCGGTTTCTGCTATGACATCAGGAAAGGTTGATGCGGTTGTTATTGATAACGCTGTTGCAAAGGCTCTTTCTGAAAAACAGGAGGGTGCAACAAAGGTTCTTGATGAGGCTTTAACCGAAGAAGCATATGCTATTGCATTAAAACTTGGCAACGATAAGCTTACAGAAGAAGTAAACAAGGCTATCGAAGAATTAAAGGCTGATGGTACACTTGCTTCAATCTTTGAAAAATATGAGCTGCCATATGATGCTGAATAATTAATAATTATTTTAAAATGAAAGCGGCGTATTATATGCGCCGCTTTTCAGTGTAGAAAGGTTATGCTATGGATTTTTTAATTAATTTGTTCAACACTGTCAAAATTGGATTTGACAAATGGCTTGATACTTTGTACAATACCTTTATAGTGTCAGACCGATATAAGATTTTAATTCAGGGCTTTGAGAAAACCTTAATTATTACACTCGGTGCTTTGCTTATCGGCGTAATAATCGGAACGATTGTTGCAATTATTAAGGTGTTTGCTGTCAGCAATAAAAAGCTTAAAGCACTTGATGTCCTCTGTAATATATATCTTACCGTTATAAGAGGGACACCTGTTGTTGTACAGCTTCTTATTTCGTTCTTTATTATATTTGTTTCTGCAAAGGACGGTACATGGGTTGCGATGATTACATTCGGAATTAATTCCGGAGCATATGTGGCTGAAACAATACGTTCGGGAATAATGGCAATTGATTCAGGTCAGATGGAGGCAGGACGTTCTTTGGGCTTTTCTAATATTCAGACCATGTGGCTGATAATACTTCCTCAGGCTTTTAAGAATATTTTACCGGCTGTGGGCAACGAGATGATTGCTCTTCTTAAGGAAACATCGGTTGCAGGCTATGTTGCTGTTGTTGACCTTACTAAAGCGGGAAATCAGATTAAAAATACTACATATGACCAGATTAACCCTATTTTGCTTGTTGCAATAGTATATCTTGCTGTTGTTATGCTTTTAACAAAGCTTCTGGCTATTTTAGAAAGGAGACTGAGAAACAGTGAGAGATAATGTCTTAATAGATGTAAAGGATTTGAAGAAATACTATAAAAACGGTGCAATAAAGGCTCTTGATGGTGTTTCGGCACAGATTTCAAAGGGTGAGGTTGTTGTTGTAATCGGACCTTCCGGAAGCGGAAAATCTACGTTTCTCCGTTCCCTTAATTTACTTGAAGTACCTACATCCGGAAATATCTTTGTTGACGGAGTTGATATAACAAATCCAAAGTGTAATATTAATGTACACAGACAAAAAATGGGTATGGTATTCCAGCATTTTAATTTATTTCCCCATATGACTATACTCAAAAATATGACTATTGCCCCTGTCAAGCTTTTAAAGAAAACGCAGGAGGAAGCTGAAAAAACGGCTATGGAGCTTTTAGAAAGGGTAGGTCTTTCGGACCGTGCTAATGCTTATCCGAGCCAGCTTTCAGGCGGACAGAAGCAGAGAATTGCAATTGTAAGAGCACTTTGTATGAATCCTGAGGTAATGCTTTTTGATGAACCTACCTCGGCACTTGATCCCGAAATGGTCGGCGAGGTGCTTGAGGTTATGAAAAACCTTGCCAATATGGGAATGACTATGGTGGTTGTAACCCACGAAATGGGCTTTGCAAGAGAAGTCGGAAGCAGAGTTATTTTTATGGATGAGGGAAAAATTCTTGAAGAAAATACACCTCAGGAGATATTCAATAATCCTCAAAGTGAGAGACTTAAAACATTTCTTGCTAAGGTTTTATAATGAAAGTATCTTCGTTATAATTTTTGAATTTGCTGTCGGTATACCTTGACGGCTCAGATTATATATTTATGTATACTTTTACTTGGGACATTTTTTACAGAAAGGTTTGATAATATGGAAAAAACAAAGGTTTTACAGTCTCTTACCGATTGCGGTCTTGTTGCTGTGGTAAGAGCAAACAACGCTGAAGAGGCAATTAGAATTTCTGATGCCTGTCTTGAGGGTGGTTGTACAGGAATTGAGCTTACATTTACTGTACCCGGAGCACATAAGGTTATTGAAGCCCTTGCCAATAAGTATTCAAACGGTGAAATGATGCTTGGTGCAGGTACTGTACTTGATAGCGAAACTGCAAGAACAGCTATTTTATCAGGTGCTAATTTTATAGTTAGTCCGGGCTTTAATCTTGAAGCAGCAAAGCTTTGTAACAGATATGCAGTACCGTATATGCCGGGTTGTATGACTATTACAGAGGTTCTTACCGCTATGGAAGCAGGTGCGGATATTATTAAAATATTCCCTGCTGACCTATTCGGCCCTACAATAATCAAGGATATAAAAGGTCCGCTGCCTCATGCTAAATTGATGCCGACAGGCGGTGTTGATGTGTCTAACGTTGACCAGTGGATTAAGGCCGGTGCAGTTGCTGTAGGTGCAGGCTCTTCTTTGACCAAGGGTGCTAAAACAGGTGACTATGCCGATATTACAAAAACTGCAAAAGAGTTTATTGCCCGTATTAAGGAAGCAAGAGGTCTCTAATTTTATTTCAAAAAATAAAACGTGTTTTCTGTCCGGAAAGTGTGACAGAAAAGACGTTTTTGTTTTATTAATTCAGTCGGTTATAATGAAAGTATCTTAGTGAAAAACATTATTTAATGTTTTTCACTGTCAAAATGGCATTTTGACAGTGAAATTGCAGGCAATTTCAACAAAGAATATTCGTTATAACTTTATCTACTGAAATATCAAATTCATTGTGCGGAAGCTCTGATACGAGAAGCTCTTTGTGACATATACCAATTGTTTTTATATTAGTATCAGCAAGAAAGCGGTCATAATACCCTTTTCCGTAGCCGAGACGAAAACCTGACTTGTCAAAGGCAAGTGCGGGGATAATGGCAAGGTCTATATTTTTCTTCTCACAGGGAGTATCTAAAATCGGCTCCATAATACCATACATTCCGTCTCTTAGTTCATCACGGGATTTAATCTCCACCGCAATCATATCTCCGCTGTCTGTTGTGCATTTAGGAACAACAAGCTTTTTCCCCGAAGCTAAAATATAGTCTATGATGCAGGAGGTGTCAATTTCTGTACCGAATGAAATATAGCAGAATATACAGTTTGCTTCTTTAAACATATCTTCTTTAATTAAATTATTAAAAATAATATTGTTGGCAGATGGAGAGGTCTTTTTTAACTGCTGTCTTTTTGCTTTAAATTCTTTTCTCATAGCTTTCTTTTCCATCATTTTTTAAATATTCTCTCCATAAGCTCTTTTGCACTTTCTTCTTTTGCCTTTGTGTCAGGCTCGCTTGGGGTTACAAGTAAAACAGCACCTTCTCTTATGTTTTCAGGTAAAAACTTTATATTGAGTTTAAAGGAATTATTTTGACATTCAATAATTGCAAAAGCTTCCCCTGTATCTGTATTTTTTTCAATTCTGTCAATTATCCATTCCATATTATATCTACTTCTTTCTAAAATATTAGTTCTGTGGTGGCTTGCAATTGGGGCATGGGCGAAGTCCAAGTTCCGTAGCTTCGTCAATTGTTGTGGGGATTTTGGTACGTTTTAATCCGTCACACCCCTCAATATGATAACATTTACCTGTTTTTGTTCGAAAAACAGGCACGTCGGCTTCCGCTTGTGTAGTGCTTTCAGACAAATAATGTTTATCATTTTTTTCAATAGAAATATTGTATTTGCCCGATTCACCATCGGTTTCAAAAATTATTGTTCCATCTGTATCGGTGCGGAAATATTCTATACCAAGTCTGTCAAGAGAGGAGATAGTCTCGGTGTGTGGGTGACCGTATGAATTTTCTTTTTCACAGGATATAATACCATATTTTGGATTGACCTTATTTAAAAATTTCATAGAGGAAGAAGTTGAACTTCCATGGTGTCCCAATTTGAGAACATCTGCATTAATATCGCTGCGGCTTTCTAATATGTCATATTCCGACTCTTTCTCAGCATCACCGGTAAATAAAAAAGAAGTATTTTTATATACAAGACGTAAAACGGCAGAGGAGTTATTTAAGTCGTCATAGGCTTTAACCGGAGCAACAGCAGAGACTTTAAAGCCATATTCCTCGCTGTTTAAAAGAACCTTGCCTGCGGTAATATATTCAGCTGAGCAGCCGTTTTTCTGCACAGCTGTCAGCATATCCGAAAAGCAACCCGAGCTATGGGCTTTTTCGGGCATATAAAAAAAGTCGGCAGAAAATTCAGATAGAACTTGCGACATACCTCCGATATGGTCACTGTGAGGATGTGTTGCCACTATATAGTTAATTTTTTTATAACCAAGAGCCTTTATGTAGTTTATCACAATCCTGTCTTTTCCGATTTCTCCGGCATCTATAAGCATTGAAGAACCGTCCGGAAGCTCAATAAATTCGCAATCCCCCTGTCCAATATCTATAAAGTGTACACGGAGATTTCCGTTTATCTTTCCGGTAATTTCAGAATGTTGGGGTTCAGAACTAAGCTGTCCCGTGATTTCATTACAGCCGCATATAAAGAACAAGGCTGTAATTATCGGAATAAAAGATTTTAAAAATTTCAAAGTATCACACCTTTCTGCTTAATCCAGTATATATTAACAGAAAATAAATGTCAACAATTTTAATAAAAAAACAGTAAGGAATGATGAAATATCTATCCCTACTGTTTATATTCTTAGCTGAAAATTATTTTTTATTGTTTTTTGATGAAGTGACTACAAGTTTTGTAAGGGAAAACAGTGCAAGTACGTTCGGAATTACCATCAGGTAGTTGAAAAAGTCTGTAAGCTCCCATACAAGGTCATTTTTAAGCACCGAACCAAGGAAAATGAAACAAACGGCTAAAACTGAATAAATTATCGTTCCAAGCTTTTGTCTTTTTCCGAATAAGTACTGTGCATTAATCTTGCCGAAGAAATTCCAGCTGATGATGGTTGAAAATGCAAAGAATAAGAGACATACAGCAATAAAAATATTTCCGAAATTTCCGAAAAATTCAGGAAGGGCATCGGAATAGACAAGCTGCATAGCGTTTGTTTTGGAAAGGAAAACTGTAGCATTTCCTACGGCTACGCTTGTGTTTCCTCCTGCAACGGATTGGTACATATCACCCGTTAAGTTTGCAAGTATTCCGTCTCCTGCGTAAAGAGAAGAAATAACAACCAAAGCCGTTATTGTAAGGACTACAAAGGTATCAATAAATACACCTACCATGGCAGCAATTCCCTGATCGTGCGGTTTTTCAACCTTTGCGAATGCGTGTGCGTGAGGTGTTGAACCCATACCGGCTTCGTTTGAGAAAAGTCCTCGTTTTGCACCCTGACTTATTGCTGTTTTAAGGGCCGCACCGATACCACCACCGATTAAAGCGGAGGGGGTGAATGCGTATTTGAAAATCATTCCTATTGTGGCAGGAAGATATTTTATTCTGAATATAAGTATTACAACACCGCCAAGAAGAAAAAGACCTGCCATAGAGGGAACAAGCTTTTCTGTTACCGAGGCAATTCGCTGTATACCGCCGATAAAAATAAATGAACATACAAGCGCAACAATAATACCTATTATCCATACAGGAATACCAAATGCCGCATTACAGGCTTCTGCTATTGAATTTGACTGAACCATTGAACCCATAAAGCCGAGTGCGAGTATGCAGGCGATGGCAAAAAATACGCAGAGAAATTTACCGAATGAGCCGCTGAACGCCTTTTTTATGTAATATACAGGTCCGCCGTGTATTTCGCCGCTGTCGTCTGTAATTCTTGTTTCCTGTGCAAGAACTGCTTCGGCATAAATAGTTGCCATACCAAGAAATGCTATAACCCACATCCAGAAAATTGCACCCGGACCTCCTGTTAAAATAGCACCCGAAGCACCTACTATGTTACCTGTTCCGACCTGAGCGGCGATTGCGGTTGCAAGTGCCTGAAATGAGCTTAAGCCACCCTCGTTTTTGCCGCCTCTTAAAGATATACTTCCAAAAACCTTTTTCATACCTTCACCAAAACAGCGTATTTGTACAAAGCGTGTTTTTACGGAAAACCAAAGCCCTGTTCCTACTAACAAAAATATAAGGATATAATCCGTGAGGTAACCATTTACGGTTTGTACAAGTTTTAATAATTCATTCATAATCAAACCTCCCAAAAAAGATTAACAAAAAAAGTTGCTGATTATACTTCAGCAACTCCGGATTATCCCATAAATATAGCAACTAAAATAAAACTTAGCTCCGTCCTTTTGCCTGAGAGATTCGATTAAAAATCTTGCACCTTCGGCACTCACAATGAGATTCTCCAGAGTTTCCTCCACTTTCGGTTTTTATACAAATTCCGAGAGCTTCTTTGGATATTTTAACAAATATTTAATTTTTCGACTTTATTATGATAGCATACTATCATACTTATGTCAATATACAAGTTTTACAAAAGCCAGATTTCTTCCTGCTTCTTTTCGGTGATTTTTTGTGTTATAACGTCATTTCGTACCTTGTAGTCTGTTGTATCTGGAATGTTTTTTATTTCAGATTTCATTTCGGAATTATTTTTGTTGTAAGCTCTTGTTATAATCCCCCTTGAAATTCCGGTTACACGCTGAAGAGTGCCGATGGAAAGGCATTCTTTTTCACGAAGCTGACGAAGAATTTTATCACGTTCTTCTTTTTTAAGTCCTGAGATTGAAGTGGGCGACAAACCGTTTGTATATTTAGAGATGATTTTTAATATCTTTTCATCGTTGAGTCTTTTTGTATGTTTTGGTACAAATGTGAAAAGAGGCTTTTTACTATGTATCTTTAGGAAGTTTTCCTTGCCAATTTCATCAAATATTAGATCTTTATTCAATAACCCATCACGGTCTTCAAAGTATTCACGTTTTCCTGAAAAAATATTTCCAGCACGGCTGTGTATGAATACGGCTGCATCTATACATTCGCTTAACGATTTTATAGGAACACTCTTAAAACGATCCGAGGTAACAGTACCACATCTTAAGTATCTGCGGTTATACCTTACGGCATATGAAGAAAGAAGTGAACGCATAAACAAAGAAAAATTCGTTTTCTCGTTATCCTTTAAAAGAATATAAGCCTCTTTTTCATTCAGGGCATAAGTAATAAGGTCACAGTTATATTTTTTCAAGCAGTTACCAAGAATATTTAAAAAAGAATTAAAATCCTCGTTATCATAAAATAATTTTATGCCGAAAGCGGAATTGAAATACACAAAGTAAATTCCGCTACTACTTATTTCTCTTGATTTTCTTGCCATTTTTAAAATCACCTCTTTTGAATTTTTTTGGCTAAAAAGTACGCAAATACAAATGATAAAATATCCTTAATTATAAACGGTGCGGAAACCGATAGAAAGGCTTTTAAAATATCGGTTTTTGTCAGAAATGAAAATTGAATAATTCCGCACATATGACATAGCAGTACCGAGATAACTGAGCAAATAAGACAAAAAATTCTGCCCCTGTCCTTTGCAAGCCCTGAAAAAAATACAATAAAGTAAAATCCTGTTAAAAAACCGCCTGTAACGCTTACAAGCCTTGAAGCTCCGCCTGAAAATCCTGAAAACACAGGAGCTGAGCAAATGCCGAGAAGTATGTATATACTGTAGCAGATAAGCCCCTGTTTTTTGCCGAGTAAAAATCCGGTGAGTGCTACAGCAAATGTTTGAAGAGTGACAGGAACGCCCGTCGGAAGCGGAAGAAGTAGCTGAGAGCAGACGGCAAGCACAGCACACATCAGTGCCGTATGTATCAAAAGCTTTGTTTTTAAATATGGTTTCATAATTAATTGTTTTCCCAGTCTGTAATTTTTATTTCGCCGGATGAAAGGACAATTTCGCCGCCGTCTTCGTTCTTTACAATCAGATGGAGGCTGTCATCAATGTTTTCAGCAATACCCTCATATTCTGTGCCGTTTTTCTTATATGAAATTCTTTTTCCGAGGAGCAGACAACGTATTTTATATTCCTCAATATATCCGGCAGAATTTTCATCCGACAGAATTTCAAACAGTGAGTTTAAAATTTCCGCACATAAAATGCTTTTTATATCTATGGGTTCTTCTTTTTTGTCAAATAAAGCACCGGCTTTATATCTTATATCCTGCGGAAGCTCATCGCCCGAAAAAACAATGTTAAGTCCAACACCTAAAATTATATTTTTAATAGTGCCATCAGGGGCTATTGAGCTTTCGGTTAAAATACCGCAGATTTTTTTCTTCCCAAGGTAAATATCGTTTACCCATTTGATTTTTGGCGATTTATCCGTAACCTTTTCAATGGCACGGCATACCGAAACAGCGGAAAGTGCGGTGATTAGCCCTAAGTCCGGATAAATGGTGTCGGGATTTAAGAGTATGCTCATATAAAGACCGCCGCTTGGTGAAAAAAAGCTGTTTCCTGTTCTGCCTCTGCCACAGAGCTGAGTATCTGCAATAACGACGGTGTGGTTTTGTATGGCAGAGTTTTCCATAGAAAGCTTCTTTAAATATGTATTTGTGGAATCAAGTGATTTCTTTATTATAAATTCAGGAATATTTTTTTTAAGATATTTTCTTATAGTATTTTCATCACAAATTGGCA
>JAZQLM010000178.1:0-8429 GCA_045542655.1 Clostridia bacterium
ATGCCAAACCTCATCGGTTTTTTCTTTATCTCCGTAATAGCCGGTAAACAGACCGCAAGGTACACCGTCTTCTACATTGATAACAATTTCTCCCGATTCACTTGCCTTAACCTGATTTCCGTCTGCATCGTGAAGCTCAACCTTATAAATCGGAGCAGGCTTACCCATAGCACCGATTTTATGCGGTTTCCCTACAAGGTTTCCTATAATCATTGTACTTTCTGTCTGACCGAAGCCTTCTTTTATCTGAAGTCCCGTTGCCTTTTCAAACTGACGGTAAACTTCCGGGTTAAGAGCTTCTCCGGCTGTTGTCATATGACGAACAGATGAGAAATCGTACTTTGAAATATCCTGTTTAACCATCATTCTGAGCATTGTAGGCGGTGCACAGAAGGTTGTGATATGATGTTTTGCAAACATAGGCAGAATTTCAGCCGCATCAAATCTGTCAAAGTCATATACAAAGGTTGCCGCCTCACAAAGCCATTGTCCGTAAAGCTTACCCCACATTGCCTTTGCCCAGCCGGTATCGGAAATAGTAAAGTGAAGTCCATCCGGATCAACATTGTGCCAGTATTTGGCTGTATGGAAATGTCCAAGTGGATATTTATAGTTGTGTGTAGCAATTTTAGGATACCCCGATGTACCCGATGTGAAGTACATAAGCATTGTATCATTGCCACAGGGTGATTTTTCACTGCGTTTAAAGTGAGTGCTGAAGCGCTTGTATTCCTCGTCAAAGTTTCTCCAGCCGTCCTTTTCGCCGCCAACAAGCATTTTCACCGTAAGCTGAGGACATTTTTCTGCCGCCGCATCTACATAATCTGAAACCTCACCGTCTGCTGTACAAACAATTGCACTTACACCGGCAGACTGAAAACGATATTCAAGGTCGTGTTCGTGGAGCTGGTCAACTGCCGGAATAGCTATTGCACCAAGCTTATTAAGACCAAGCATCGCAATCCAGAACTGATAGTGACGCTTTAAAATAAGCATAACTCTGTCTCCCTTTTTAATACCAAGGGACTCAAAATAATTTGCACACTGGCTGGAAAGCTTTCTCATATCAGTAAAGGTAAAACGTCTTTCGGTTTTATCCTTTGAAATATGTAGCATAGCAAGCTTATCAGGTTCACGCTTTGAAAGCTCGTCCACCAAATCAAACGCAAAATTGAACTTATCTTCGTTCTTAAAGCGTATAGAAGTCGGTGTTCCGTGGTCATCCTCTTCAATATCAATAAAGCTATGATATACTCTGTCTTTAGTATCTCTGTGAACAGAGCCGATAATCTGTTCAGTCGGAACAATATCCGATGCCGCACCTTCTATCACCTCAGCATCCGCTCTTAGTACAATTGCATAAAACTTACAGTCCTTGCCGTTTACCGCAATCATACCGTGGGGTGTATCACTGTTATAGTAAATACTGTCACCGGGGCCGAGAACCTCCTTATGTTCGCCAATCTGAACCATAAGATTTCCCTCAATAACAATATCACATTCCTGTCCGGTATGAGTAGTAAGCTCAATATCCTTATTCTGAGCCGACTCATCATAAGCACTTACAACGTACAAGGGTTCAGCAATACGGTTTTTAAAAGCATACGCAAGGTTATGGTATACCATACCGTGTGCCTTTGCAATCTGCTGACCTGCACCGGCACGGGTTACAGTATATGATTTAAGGTTAGGGCTGACACCCTCAATAATATCGGTAACATTTACACGAAGTGCCGCCGCACAACGGTAAATAAACGCAAAGTTCAAATCAGACTCTCCGTTTTCACATCTTAAATATTCTTCAGCTGTAACACCCGTTTTCTGTGCCATTTCTTCGGGAGTATAATTTTCAATTTCACGCAGTTCCCGAATACGCTGTGCCATTTCTTTAATCTTAAGACTTACATTCATTGCTTCCATAAGAAACCTTTCCTCCTTATATATTCGATAGAGGCATAAGAAAGCGGCTACGCCGCTCCGCTCTGCGAGCGGTCGTAGCGTTTAAGCTTTCGGTTGTCCATGTGCGTTTTTGCTGCTTGCAGCAAAAAATTTCGCACGGACCATTTTAAAATTTTGTTTTTATATAATAGGAAATCGTAATTTCCTATTATATAAAAAAATTTTCCCTTTCTGCACCGTATATACAAAAAGGGAGTAATTTTACTATTTATTTTCAAGTGCCATAATCTTGTCAACTCTTTTTTGATGTCTGTCTCCGGCAAATTCTGACGAAAGATACGCTTTTACAATCTCAAGTCCGAGGTCAACCCCTGTAATTCTTTCACCAAGACAGATAATATGTGCATTGTTATGCTCTGAACACATTCTTGCACTGTATGTATCGGTAACGTGTGCAGCTCGTATTCCGCTTACCTTGTTTGCGGCAATACTCATTCCTATTCCCGTTCCGCATATTAAAATTCCTTTTTCACATTCCCCCGATTTAACAGACTCACATACCTTTTCGGCAATATCGGGATAGTCACAGGATTCACTCGTAAAGGTTCCGAAATCCTTAAACTCAATTTTCTCATTTTCAAAATATTTTTCAATATAGGCTTTAAGATTAAGACCGCCGTGGTCACATCCGATTGCAAGCATACTGATACCCCCTGTTTAAAATTAGCTGTAGGGGACCTCTAAATATTCAGCGTGCGGAGAGTGGCGAGAGAATTTTTCGTCAGTCTAAACAAAATTTTGCACGCATAGTGGTATCTATGTAAAAAAATTTTGTGACAAATGGCGGAAATATTATCCGTCAATATTCGTGCGGGGAATATTTAGATGACCCCTGTATACAATTATAACAGATTTTATAAAAAAAACAATATAAATAAAATAAAAAGGTTGTTTTTTTCCAAAAAAAATAATATAATATATTTGTTGATTTATTTAAAGGAGGTACAGCTATGGATTATATCAGTCAATATAAGCTCTGGCTCGAAAATGTAACAGTTGAGGAAAGAGCTGAGCTTGAAGCTATTAAAAATAACGAAAACGAAATTAAAGAAAGCTTTTATAAAGAGCTTGAATTCGGTACAGCAGGACTACGAGGCATTATCGGGCTCGGACTCAACCGAATGAATACTTATGTAGTGGGACGTGCCACACAGGGACTTGCAAACCAGATGAAGGCGACAAATCCCGAAAGAGATGATTTAAGCGTTACAATCGCTTACGATTCACGTCACAAAAGTGAGGATTTTGCAAAGGAGGCCGCATCGGTTCTCGCCGCAAACGGAATAAAAGCTTACATTTTTTATGAGCTTAAGCCCGTTCCGCTTCTCTCCTTTTCTATAAGATATAAAAATGCAGATGCCGGCATCGCCGTTACCGCAAGCCACAACCCTGCAAAATATAACGGTTACAAGGTTTACGGAGCAGACGGAGCACAGCTCAATCCCCAGCTTGCCGACATAGTGCTTGAAGAAATTCAGAAAACCGATATTTTCACCGGTGTTAAGAGAATGGACTTTGACGAGGGCGTAAAATGCGGACTTATTGAAATTATGGGTGAAGACGTTGAGGACAAATATCTTGACGAGGTTCAGAAGCAATGTATAAATCCTGAGCTTATCAAAGAGAAGGGTGACAAAATCACATTTGTTTACACACCGTTCCACGGAACAGGAAACAAACCTGTGAGAAAAATTTTGGACCGTGTGGGCTTTAAAAATGTTGTCATTGTAAAAGAACAGGAAATGCCGGACGGGGCTTTCCCTACTGTTGAATCACCAAACCCCGAAAACAAAGAAGGCTTTACAATTGCTATGAAATATGCAAAGGAATGTGGTGCCGACCTTATAATCGGTACAGATCCCGATGCCGACCGCTGCGGAATTATTGTAAAGGATACTAAGGGCGAATATGTAAGCATTACGGGAAATCAGGCAGGTGTGCTTCTTACCGAATACATTCTTTCAAGTCTTAAAGAACGAGGCGAGCTTCCCACTGACGGATTTGTTGTAAAAACAATCGTTACCACAAATATAATACAAAAAATCTGTGATAACTACGGCGTTGAAATGAAAGAGGTTCTCACAGGCTTTAAGTTTATCGGCGAAAAGATTAAAGAAGCCGAGGAAAGCGGAAAAGGAACATATCTCTTCGGTTTTGAGGAAAGCTACGGTTATTTAAAAGGCACATACGCAAGGGACAAGGACGCTGTTGTTGCAAGTATGCTTATAGCCGAAATGGCTCTTTATTATCAGGAAAAGGGACTTTCTCTTTATGACCAGCTTATGAACATATACGATAAGTACGGATGTCATCAGGAGAATGTCGTTTCGGTAACCTTAGAGGGTGCAACAGGGACGGAGAAAATTGCACACATTATGGAGGCATTAAGAAACAATCCTCCAAAGGAAATCGGAGAAAAAGAAGTTCTTTATATCCGTGATTACCAAAAATCCGAAAGAGTAAATGTTCAGACAGGAGAACGTGAAGAAATTACACTTCCTGTTTCAAACGTAATATATTTAGAGCTTGCAGATGGCAATAATTTTATCGTTAGACCATCGGGGACGGAGCCAAAAATTAAGCTCTACTGTCTGCTTTGCGGTAAAGATTTAAAAGAAGCCGACGAGCTTTTGGAAAAGGTTAAAAAGGACATCAGCGAAATTGTTGCCTGAAAGTAAATAAGCAAAAGGAAAAGGGAAATGGAGAAAAACAGCTTATCAATTTGTCCGCTTGAAAGCGGAAGCAAGGGTAATTCACATTTAATAACAAACGGCACTACAAACATACTTGTAGACTGCGGAATATCCGCAAGGTCACTCTCTGAAAGACTGAGCTTTTACGAAAAGACCGCAGATGAGCTTGACGCTGTGCTAATCACTCACGAACACTCTGACCACACAAAAGGAGCAGGAATTGTATCAAGAAAATTTAACCTTCCCGTATATGCAACCAGAGGTACGTGGCGTGCAATGTACAAAAACATTAAGCCCGTTAAAGAATGTTTTATCAAGCCGATAAGCATTGGTGAGACATTTAAAATCGGGGATATTCTTATAACCTCATTTTCTATAAGTCACGATGCCGCAGAGCCTGTAGGATATACCTTCAGCTACAATGATAAAAAAATTGCAATAGCCACTGACACAGGAATTGCGGACGAGAGGCTTATAAATGCAATTTCAGGAGCGAAAGTAGCACTTATTGAGGCAAATCACGACGAAAATATGCTTCTTATGGGAAAATATACCCAAGCACTTAAAAGAAGAATAAAAAGCGACCTCGGACACCTATCTAACGAGGCGGCCGGAGGTCTTTCATTAAAGCTTGCAAAAGGCGGTACGAAGACAATTTTAATCGGACATTTATCCGAAGAAAATAATTATCCCGACCTTGCGTATCTTACGGTAAAAAACATTATTGAAGAGGGCGGCTTTAAGACAGGAAAAGACATTGAGCTTTCTGTTGTAACAAGGGAATTTACGAAAGCACGGTTTACAGCCTGAAAAAATGAGATGTTGCGTTTTCATGCAACATCTCATTTTTTATTTTACGCTAAAAATTACATCTCCGTACGAAGGTACCGGCCAGCACTGTCTGTCGGTTGATGCTTCAAGCTCATCAACTGTTTTTCTAAGCTCCGCCATTTTGGTAGTAACCTTTTCCTTAAAGTACACCGCAACCTCGGTAACTGTTCCCTTAGGTGCATTTTTGAGTGCTTCCTCAAGCTCGGAGGCCTCTTTATACATCTTATCGGACATAGGTGCAAGCTTTTTGATAAGCGACTTTTCTGCCTCACACGGAATTTCCTCGCAAACCGCCTGTCTTGCAGAAATTGCATCGCACAGATTTGTGATATACTGTGAAACCGCCGGAACGTAATCCTTCTTCACCATACCTATCATAATAAGTGCTTCTATATTAATTAATTTTGAATATTCATCAACAAGTATTTCATAGCGTGCATTCATTTCCGCACCGGTATACACCTTGTGATGCTCAAACATATCAATATTTTCCTGCTTGATATAATGCGGAAACGCATCAATTGCTGTTTTGAGATTTAAAAGTCCTCTTTCTTCCGCTTCCTTAACCCATTCATCGGAATATCCGTTGCCGTTGAAGATTATAGAGTCATGCTCTGTAATAATCTCTTTTACAATTTTATGCACATCTTCTATGAAGTTATCGGACTTTTCAAGTCTGTCCGCCATCTTTTCAAGCTCATCGGCTACCATAGTGTTTAGCATAATATTGGTACACGCAATAGAATCACTTGAGCCAAGCATTCTGAACTCAAACTTATTCCCCGTAAAGGCAAAAGGCGATGTTCTGTTTCTGTCCGTTGTATCTCTTGCAAATCTCGGAAGAGCAGATACGCCGACCGTCATTTTTTCTTTCTTTCTTCCCTGATAATCCGCATCGTCCTTTATCGCATTCAAAATATCCTCAAGCTCTTCACCGATAAATATGGAAACTATTGCCGGAGGAGCCTCGTGACCTCCGAGTCTGTGGTCATTTCCGGCACTTGCGGCGGAGATTCTCAGTAAGTCCTGATGCTTATGAACCGCACTGATAACCGCACAGAAAAATGTCAGGAACTGAGCATTTTCATATGGTGATTTACCCGGCTCAAACAGATTCTCCCCTGTATTTGTAGAAAGTGACCAGTTGTTATGCTTTCCGCTTCCGTTCACACCCTCAAAAGGCTTCTCGTGAAGCAGACAAACCATATTATGGCGGTTTGCTACAATCTTCATCATTTCCATTGTGAGCTGATTATTGTCTGTTGCAATATTTGTAGAAGTAAAAATCGGAGCAAGCTCATGTTGTGCCGGAGCCGCCTCGTTATGCTTGGTTTTTGCAAATATTCCAAGCTTCCAGAGCTCTTCATCAAGCTCCTTCATAAAAGCAGACACTCTTGGCTTTATCTGACCGAAATAATGGTCATCAAGCTCCTGTCCCTTAGGTGCCGGAGCACCAAATAGAGTTCTTCCGCAATATATCAAATCCTTTCTCTTTGAAAAGACATCTTTATCTATAAGAAAATATTCCTGTTCTGCACCTACAGTCGGTGTAACTCTTGATACGTCCTTGCCGAAAAGCTTTAGTATTCTCTTTGCCTGAATATTGATTGCTTCCATTGAACGAAGGAGCGGTGTTTTCTTATCAAGAGCCTCGCCGCCATACGAACAAAACGCAGTCGGAATACAGAGAGTTCCGTCCTTTATAAATGCGTAGGAGGTAGGATCCCAAGCCGTATATCCTCGTGCCTCAAAGGTTGCACGAAGTCCGCCCGACGGAAATGATGACGCATCCGGCTCGCCTTTTATAAGCTCTTTGCCAGAAAATTCCATTATAATTCCGCCGTCTTTTGTTGGCGTAATAAAGCTGTCATGCTTTTCCGCAGTAATTCCCGTCATAGGCTGAAACCAATGCGTGTAGTGGGTTGCACCCTTTTCAATTGCCCAATCCTTCATCGCATTTGCAACTATTGCCGCAACCGATGCTTCAAGCCTTTCTCCGTTATCAATCGTTTTTTTCAGTTCCTTGTATGTATCCTTGGGAAGCCTTTTTCTCATAGTAGCCTCGTTAAACACCATACAACCGAACATTTCAGGAATATTGCCCATTAGATTACCTCCGATATTAGCATAACCACAAAAGGGTACTGCGGAAAATCCACAGCACCCACACTGTTTTGTTTATGCTGTTATTATATAACTTTTAGATATATTTGTCAATCCCTTTTTATCTTTTAAAAATGTTAGCCTTCTCAATTCCGTCCCACAGTATAATTCCGAGTACACCGCAGGAAAGTATTTCCCCTGCCCCTACTGTAATAACGAAATACAAAAGTGAACCCTCAAAGGAATATATGTATTTTAGAACAAAAGGTATTATAGCCGTATTTGAAATTATAGGAAACAGCGGTGCAATATATTTATTTTTTCCTAAATAATATGTATCAACTGCCCCTAAAAGTGTTGCAGCCGAGCCAAATATTACGTCAAAAAGCATATTGCCGCAAAGCAGATTTGCCGCAAGACAGCCGGCAAACAGTCCCGGCACAGCCGCAGGTGTAAACGCAGGAAGCACGGTAAGAGCCTCCGAAAATCTCAGCTGAACCGCTCCGCTTGCAAGACCGAGCATATTTGACGCATAAGTTAGTACTACATAGAGTGCGGCTATTACCGCACTCTGTGTTAAAAATTTTGTTTTTCCATTCATTTTTAAAATCTCCTTAGTTTTGTTTTAAGTGAGGATGGTTTCGAACTCACTATTATATTTTAGCCGTACAGTAATTAAACGAACCTGATTTTAAGTGACCTGAAAAATATGTAAATTCATATTTTTCAGGCAGATTCGGGTAATTACTGTCAGGCTATTACTTTTTTAATTATTTTTCAAGCATTGGTGCAAGATACTGCCCTGTATACGAGCCTTTTGTTTTTGCAACCTTTTCGGGCGTT
>JAZQLM010000179.1:0-4343 GCA_045542655.1 Clostridia bacterium
GTATCTGTATGATGAACTTAAACGTATAGATTTTGAAACAGAGGTTGACTGGCAGGAAGAACATATGCTTTTAAAAGCTGTATTTCCTTTGAATTTACATACAACTGAAGCATCCTATGAAACTCAGTTTGGTTATCTTAAACGGACTAACAACAGAAATACAAGCTGGGATTTTGCAAAATTCGAGGTGTGTGCACAAAGATGGGCAGATATGTCGGAGGATAACTATGGTGTTACCCTTATTAATGACAGTAAATACGGACATAGTGCTTACGAAAACGAGTTATATCTTACTTTACTTAAATCAGCTGAACGACCGAGTAAGTATCGTGATAAAGGTAAGCAGAGCTTTAAATATGCACTTTGTCCTCATAAAGGTACTCTTTCTCAAAGCGGTGCAACGGCAATGGCTATGAGTTATAACAGACCTTTAAGAGCAGAGATAATAAAGGAAAATCCAATCGGATATCTGCCGGAAAAATTTTCACTTGTATCATGCAACAGTAATAATGTTATTATTGATACGGTTAAAAAAGCGGAAGATAATAACTCTACGATAATAAGGTTATATCAGTCAATGAATATTACTGAAAATACCGTTTTAAGCTTTGGTAAAAATATAAAATCTGTAAAGCTTTGCGATATGCTTGAAAATGAAATAAATTCTCTTGAATTTACGGATAACACCTTGAAGCTGGCAGTAAAGCCTTTTGAAATTATTACAATAAGCGTAGAATTTATCTGAGGGAGGAAACAGAAATGAAAATACAAAATCCGGCAGCCGAAGAACTTGGTATGTTAGATAAGCTTATATCAGGAGTATTTATGCCAAAAACTCCCGATGAAAGTATGGCAAAATGGTTTAATGTGCTTTTGGGAGAGGATAATCAGGAGCATATAAATTGTGTATATAAGGATGAAAGACCTGTTGCCTCCGTTAACTGGTATTCATCAAGCATAAAATGTGAGGACGCTGTAATTACGGTTGGAAGCATAGGTGCAGTATGCTGCGATGAAAATGAAAGAAGAAAAGGCTATGCAGATACACTTTTAAAGCAGTCATTTGAACAGATGAAAAACGAGGGTATTGCTTTGTGCTTTATTTCCGGCAGAATGGAAATATATTTCAAAAACAATGCTTTTATTACCGGAAAAGAATATCAGTTTTGCTTTTCAGAAAAAGAAAAAAGTGAAAAGGTTATTTTTGTTCCGTTTGATGAAATGTATAAATATGCCAATGTGGTTTACAAATTTCACAGCATAAAAGAAAACAGATTTATACGTTCCTTTGAGCATACCAAAAAGCTTCTTAAAGGATTCGGAAGCTCTCATCATCGTAAAGTATGTGAACTTTACTACACTGATTCTGCCTACGTAATTATCGAGGCTTACAAAGGTGATGAATATGAAACGGATACCTTTAATATAGTTGAATATGGCGGTGAAAATGTAGTTGAAATATTAAAGCACATATGCTTTGTAACAGGTAAAAAGCTTACCGGCAAAATTGAATATTTTGATAAAGCTATGCTTGGTGAAATAAAAGTTAAAGACGAATGTAATTTAAACGGTACATTAAAAATAATCAATCCCGAAATACTGTATAATCAGTTGAAATTCACCTTTGCACGGGCAGGAATCAAAGAAATTACCATAATGGAAAAAGATGAAAACTATGTAATTACGGTTGACAAAGAAAAATATTCCTTTGATTTTGAAGGGCTTCATACTTTGATTTTTGAAGGAAAAAATGCTCCCGAATGTATGAAAAACGTCTTTCCTTTGCATATGCCGATAATAGACGGTCTGGATATTATATAAGGGGGAGCAATTATGAAAATAATAGATTCTCATGTGCATTTTGGCGAATGTGATAATATTGCCGATTCCGTAAAACGCTACGATGACATTATAAAGAAATATAATTACGATAAAATAGTTGCGGCGAGCCTGCCTTATTGCTCAAAGCATAATTATCAGCTGGACGAAAGTGCAAATTTATGTGCTCTTTATTTAAAAGAGGCATTAAAGCCCAAAGTATATGCTTATGCAAGTATTATGCACTATGAAAACGAAACCAAAGAAAGTATTTTAGAGCAGGCAAAAAGGCTTGTTTCTATGGGCTTTGATGGCTTTAAAAGTCTTGAGGGCAAACCGAATATCAGAAAAATTATAGGAATTCCTCTTGATGATGAGGTATATGATTTGTTTTTTGAATATCTTGAAAAAAATCAGATTCCTTATCTTATCCACGTTGGTGATATTGATAAATTGTTCCATCCGGAGCGGCTTCCACAGGAGTATATAGATGCAGGGTGCTACTATGATGAAACTCATAAAACAAATGAGGAGCTTTGGGTGGAAGCGGAAGGGATACTTAAAAAATTTCCCCGTCTTAATCTTATATTTGCACATTTTATGTTTAAAGCAGATGATATAGATTTCTGCACAAGACTTATGGAAACTTATCCGAATATGAAGTTTGATATAGTTCCTCATATGGATCTGTTTACCGAGATGTCAGAGGATATAGAAAAGTGGAGAGAGTTCTTTGTAAAATATTCAGACAGAATACTTTACGGAACAGACCTTTACGATTCAGAGGTTTCATCACATACGGATACAATGGTTTATACAACAAGAAGATTTCTTGAAGATGACGGCGAATTTCATATGTGGGACCGTGATATAAAAGGACTTTGTCTTGATAATAATGTTTTGGAAAATATTTATTTTAAGAATGCTGAAAAAATGCTTGGCTCAGTTCCAAAGCCCGTAAACAGAGAAATGCTTGCAGGAGAATGTGAAAAATTAAAGGAAAACAGCAATATAGAATATATGTTGAATTATTTAAAAAGTCATAAATGAGTTTTATTATATTATTCGGAATATATTAAGAAAAACGGAAGAAAATTAACAGTGTAAGATAAGTATTGCATAATAAGAAAGGAAGTTAAATAATGACAAAATATAACTCTTTCAGACCGGGAGAAATTTGGTTGGATACTGATGGGAAAAGGATACAAGCACATGGAGGCTCTGTAATCTATATTGATGATACATATTATTTTTATGGTGAAAATAAAGAGAAAACAGACGGAAAAAATGGTATATGGCATTGGGGGGTGAGGTGTTACAGTTCAAAGGATTTATATAACTGGACTGATTTAGGTCTTATTATTCCACCTGATTTGGATGATGTAACATCACCCCTGCATCCAAGATCTTGTATGGACAGACCTCATATAATTTATAACAAAGAAACAAAAAAGTTTGTATGTTGGCTTAAAATAATGCAAGGAGGAAATTTGCAAACAGAGACAGTTTTAACTGCCGATAAAATTACCGGACCTTATACTATTGTAAAAAAAGGATTTCGTCCGTTATCTATGAGTGCCGGAGATTTTGATTTGGTAGTATCTCCGGACGGAAAAGGGTATTACTATTTTGAAAGAGTGCACAGCGAAACCATATGTGCTGATTTAACAAGTGATTATACAGATGTCACCGGATATTACAGCACTCATTTTCCTAAAGCTCATCCTCCTTATGTAAGAGAAGCAACAGCACATTTTACATATAACAATAAACAATATCTTATTACATCAGGAACTACGTCATATTATCCCAATCCATCGGAAATAGCTGTTGCTGATACATATCATGGACCGTTCAGAGTAATTGGTAATCCTCATGTAGGGGATGAAAGCAATACATCATTTCATTCTCAGATTTCATCTGTTTTTAAGGTGCCCGGTAAAAAGAATCTATATATAGCCTGTGCGGACAGGTGGCTTCCACAGTATATGCATTTAAAATATGAAGAATATGAAGAAATGTATAATATGATTTTTGCGGAAGATAAAGATGAAATAAAGTTTAAGGAAATACTTGATAAATACAGTAAACATATTGAGAATACATCCATAGCGGATTATGTTTGGTTGCCGTTAAAATTTGAAGAACCAAGTGAGCAATATCCTGATGGAAGAGTGTATATAGAATGGCTGGATGAATGGAGAATCGAAGATTATGAATAATTGATTTTCTGGTAGATAAACGAAGAGAAAATTTTTTAGGCGTAATATATATAGCTATGGGATTGATGTTTGTCGTTCTTGCTTGGGAAAGACGTGTTGGTACGTAACTTATATTGACTTGGTGAATGAAAGTAGCATATCCTTGAAACTTCGAATCAATCAATATGTGTCAGGTTTGTAGGTTTCAGATGATATAATAAAGAATATGATTATATATAGAAATGGAGTGATAATATATGGGGTATTTCAAGCAAAAAGATAATGCGATTATATTTACAAGTAATGGTGAAACTATTGAAGTTT
>JAZQLM010000180.1:0-13336 GCA_045542655.1 Clostridia bacterium
GTTCGTATCGCACCAAGAAAGGTACGAATAGTTATAGATTTAATCAGAAATAAGCCGGTAGGTGTTGCTCTCGGAATATTAAAGAACACACCAAAGGCTGCAAGCCCGGTTGTTGAAAAGCTTTTACTTTCTGCAATGGCAAACGCTGAAAACAATCACAATATGAATGTTGAAAGCTTGTACATTTCAGAAATATTTGCAGATCAGGGACCGACACTCAAGAGAGTGCAGGCAAGAGCTCAGGGAAGAGCTTTCAGAATTAACAAAAAGACAAGTCACATTACACTTAAATTAAAGGAAAAAGAGTAATAAAAGAAGGAGGTATATGGCATGGGTCAGAAGGTTAATCCACACGGTATCCGAGTTGGTATCATAAAAGACTGGGATTCACGTTGGTATGCTGACAAAAAAAGCTACGGCGATAATCTTGTAGAAGATTACAACCTCAGAGTATTTCTTAAGAAAAAACTCTATTTAGCCGGTGTAGCAAAAATTGAAATTGAAAAATTTGCAAATAAAATTCGTTTGTCAATTTACGCAGCAAAGCCCGGTATCGTTATCGGTAAAGGCGGAAGCGAAATCGACAAATTAAAGAAAGAAGTTGAAGCACTTACAGGAAAGACAGTTATCCTGAATGTAGTTGAAATCAAAACTCCTGATTTGAGTGCACAGCTCGTTGCTGAAAACATCGCTTCACAGCTTGAAAGACGTATTTCTTTCAGAAAAGCTATGAAACAGTGTATGGCAAGAACAATGAAAATGGGTGCTAAGGGTATCAAGGCTGCTGTTTCAGGTCGTGTAGGCGGTGCTGAAATTGCAAGAACAGAACAGTATCACGAGGGTACTATTCCGCTTCAGACCTTGAGAGCAGACATTGACTACGGCTTTGCTGAGGCTGATACAACCTACGGTAAGCTCGGTGTTAAGGTTTGGATATACAAAGGTGAGGTTCTCGCAGAAAGCAAGAACAGCATCAAAGCTCCTGCCGGAAATAAGGAAGGAGGAAAAAGATAATGTTATCACCAAAAAGAGTTAAATACAGAAGAGTTATGCGTGGCAGAATGAAGGGTAGAGCATCAAGAGGCAACAAGGTTGTTTACGGTGAATTTGGTCTTCAGGCAACTACTCCGGGTTGGATAACAAGCAACCAGATAGAGGCTGCCCGTATTGCGATGACACGTTATACAAAGAGAGGCGGACAGGTTTGGATTAAAATCTTCCCCGACAAGCCAGTAACAGAAAAACCAGCTGAAACTCGTATGGGTAGCGGTAAAGGTTCACCTGAATACTGGGTATCGGTTGTTAAACCGGACAGAATATTATTTGAAATCGGTGGTGTAAGCGAAGAAGTTGCTCGTGAAGCAATGCGTCTTGCAATGCACAAGCTTCCTGTTAAATGTAAGTTTGTGAGAAAGGCCGATCAGGAAACGGAAGGTGAAATGTAATGAAAATAAGTGAAATCAGAGACCTTTCAAGTCAGGAAATCATTGATAAAATTCAGGATTTGAAGGAAGAGCTTTTTAATCTTCGTTTTCAAAACGCAATGAATCAGCTGGAAAATCCGAAAAGAATTTCAGCAGTTAAAAAGGATATTGCAAAGTTAAAGACAATATTAAAAGAACAAGAGCTTGGCCTTAATGCCAACATAAATTCTTAGGAGGTGTAGGTTTTGATGGAAACACGTAACTATCGTAAAACCCGTATCGGTGTTGTTGTGAGCGACAAGATGGACAAAACTGTTGTAGTTGCAATTAAAGACAGCGTTAAGCATCCGGTATATGGCAAGGTTATGAAGAACACCTATAAGCTTAAGGCTCATGACGAGAAAAATGAGTGCGGCATAGGTGATAAAGTTAAGGTTATGGAAACCAGACCACTTTCTAAGGATAAGAGATGGCGTTTGGTAGAAATAATTGAAAAAGCAAAATAATTTTGTTTCAGAGCTTCTGCTTGAAAAGAGCAGAGTAAGAATAATAGAAGGAGGAAATCCAAAATGGTACAACAGCAGACTTTATTAAAGGTTGCAGATAACAGCGGTGCTAAAGAAATTATGTGTATCAGAGTGCTTGGCGGTTCAGTAAGACGCTACGGCAATATCGGAGACGTAATAGTTGCTTCTGTTAAAAAAGCAACACCCGGCGGAGCTGTAAAGAAGGGCGACGTTGTTAAGGCTGTAATAGTACGCAGTGTTCAGGGCGTAAAAAGAGCTGACGGCTCAAAAATCAGATTTGATGAAAATGCAGCCGTAATTATAAAGGATGATAAAACTCCGAGAGGAACTCGTATATTTGGTCCGGTAGCAAGAGAGCTTCGTGAGAAAGAATATATGAAAATTTTATCACTTGCACCTGAAGTATTATAATCAGATTTTAAGGCTTGATTATATAAAAGACTGTTAAAACTTTTTCTATCGTTTGCGGGGCGTTTAAGCCTTGCAGGCGGTTTAACCGGAAGGAGGAAAGAATAATGAGTAAAATGCACGTTAGAACAGGTGACAACGTAGTTGTACTGTCAGGTAAGGACAAGGGCAAAAAGGGTAAAGTTTTGTCAGTAAATCCTGAAAAGAGAACAGTAATCGTTGAAGGCGTGTCACTTGCTAAAAAGCATAAAAAACCCCATCGTATGGGTGAAACCGGCGGCATTATAACACAGGAAACCCCGATTTACGCATCAAAGGTTATGAATGTTTGCGAAAAATGCGGAGCTCCTGCAAGAGTCGGCAGAAGAGTATTAGAGGACGGTACACACGTTCGTTACTGCAAGAAATGTCAGGAGACATTCGGCGACTAATATAAAAGAGAGAAAGGAGGACAAGTTAAATGAGACTTGAGGAACGTTATACAAAAGAAATTAAAGACGCTTTAATGAAAAAATTCAGCTACAAAAGTGTAATGCAGATTCCGAAGCTTGACAAGGTTGTAATCAATATCGGCGTTGGCGAAGCAAAGGAAAACTCAAAGGCTGTAGATAACGCAATGGCAGATCTTGAGCTTATCACAGGTCAGAAGCCGGTTATCACAAAGGCAAGAAAGTCGGTTGCATCTTTTAAAGTCAGAGAAGGTATGAATATCGGCTGTAAGGTAACACTCAGAGGTTCTAAAATGTATGAGTTTGTTGACAAGCTCTTCAATGCGGCACTTCCCCGTGTACGTGACTTCAGAGGTATCAATCCTAATTCCTTTGACGGAAGAGGTAACTATTCAATGGGACTTAAGGAACAGCTTATATTCCCTGAAATAGACTACGATAAGATTGATAAACTTCGTGGTATGGATATAATTTTTGTTACCACAGCAAACACTGACGAGGAAGCCCGTGAGCTTCTTACACTTATGGGTGCTCCTTTTACAAAGTAGTTTTATAAGGTAAAACTGTTTTTGAGTGAATATATCCATTTAAATGTTTTAAGAAATGGAGGAGATTATTAAATGGCAAAGAAAGCTATGATTATTAAGCAGCAGAAAGAGCAGAAATATTCAACACGTGAATACAACAGATGTAAAATCTGCGGAAGACCGCATGCTTATATCCGCAAATTCGGTATATGCAGAATTTGTTTCCGTGAATTGGCTTACAAGGGCCAGATACCCGGAGTGAAGAAAGCGTCCTGGTAAGATTAGGACTTTCTATAAAAAATATTTCGGCAAAACAGCCGGAAAGAATTAAAAAAATATAAGGGTTAAGTGGCTACTTTCCTTGAAAAGAAAAAATTTGAGGATTGTACGGATAGCCATACTGATCCCGAAATCCGCTAAAAAAGGAGGATGAATTATGCAGATAACAGATCCAATAGCAGATATGCTTACAAGAATAAGAAATGCCAACAATTCAAGACATATGACTGTTGACATTCCCGCATCAAATATGAAAAAAGCAATCGCTGAGATTTTGCTTAATGAGGGTTACATCAAAAACGTAGAAGTTCTTGAAGGTAACACACAGGGCATCATAAGAATTACTCTTAAGTATGCTGAAAACAAGCAGAAGGTTTTGACAGGTCTAAAGAGAGTATCAAAGCCAGGTCTCAGAGTTTATGCTTCTAAGGATGAGCTTCCGAGAGTATTAAAAGGTCTTGGTATAGCAATCATCTCAACATCAAAAGGCATTATGACAGACAAAGAAGCCCGCAAACAGAACGTAGGCGGCGAAGTATTAGCATTTATTTGGTAAGAAAGGAGGAATATTAGATGTCTCGTATAGGAAAATTACCTATTACAGTACCGCAGGGTGTTGAGGTAACAATCAGTGCAGACAACGTTGTTACAGTTAAAGGTTCACAGGGAACACTTACACAGACAATGCACCCGAATATGATAATCAAAAAGGACGGCGATACAATCACAGTTGAACGTCCTAATGACGAAAAACAGAACAGATCACTTCACGGTCTTACACGTACACTTGTTGCAAATATGGTAACAGGTGCAAGCGAAGGCTACAAGAAAGAGCTTGAGATAAACGGTGTTGGATACAGAGCTGCTAAACAGGGCAACAAGCTCGTAATGAACCTCGGATATTCACATCAGGTTGAAATGGAAGAAATCGAAGGTATCAAAATCGATGTTCCTCAGCCTAACCAGATTATTATTTCAGGTCCTGACAAACAAAAGGTTGGTCAGTTCGCAGCAAAGGTCAGAGAAAAGAGACCGCCGGAACCTTATAAGGGTAAAGGTATTAAGTATGTTGACGAATACATCAGAAGAAAAGAAGGTAAGACAGGTTCTAAGAAGAAATAATAATATTTCTTTTACTAAAACCGCAAAGACTATACTTTTTAATCTGATTAAGTTGTCAGTTAAAAACTCAGTTATACAAATTATACTTAAACCGCAAGGAGGTGCGATGGTATGATAAAGAGAAAGAACAGCGAAGCAGCAAGAAAAGCAAGACACGCAAGAGTTCGTAAAAAGGTATCAGGAACTCCTGATGTACCAAGACTTTGCGTTTACAGAAGTCTTAAGAATATATATGCTCAGATTATTGATGATACAAAGGGCGTAACATTAGTATCAGCTTCTACTCTTGATGCTGACTTAAAAGCAAATTACGGCGGAAACAAGGAAGCAGCAAAGGCTGTAGGTCTTTCAATAGCTAAGAAAGCATTGGATAAAAACATAAAGGCAGTTGTATTTGACAGAGGCGGATATGTTTACCACGGCAGAGTTGCAGAGGTTGCAGCCGGAGCAAGAGAGGGCGGACTCGAATTCTAATTCGGGAATAGGCTTAAAAGTAGTTTGAGAATAATGAAAGAGGTGAATACAAACAATGGCAGAGAAAGTTGAAAGAACTAAAAAGGCTGAGCGTATAAACGCAGAGGTTCTTGATATAAAAGAAACAGTTGTTGCACTTAACCGTGTTGCAAAGGTTGTAAAGGGTGGTAGAACTTTCAGATTCAGTGCTCTTGTCGTAGTAGGTGACGAAAACGGTCATGTAGGATACGGTATGGGTAAAGCAGCTGAAATTCCGGATGCTATCCGTAAGGGTATCGACGATGCTAAGAAGAATATGGTATCAGTACCGCTCGTAGGAACAACAATTCCTCACGAAGTTATCGGTGAATACGGTGCAGGAAGAGTACTCTTAAAGCCTGCTGCAGAAGGTACCGGAGTTATCGCCGGCGGCAGCGTGCGTGCGGTAGTAGAGCTTGCAGGTATCAAAGATATCAGAACAAAATGTTTGAGAAGCAACAACCCCAAAAACGTAGTTTCTGCTACAGTTGAGGCACTTGCAGCGCTTAAGAGTGCAGAAGAGGTTGCAAAACTCAGAGGCAAAAAGGTTGAAGAAATATAACCTGATTTTGCAGAATTTTAACCCAAGTGAGATTGGAGGTTTTTTCCTTGGCTAATAAATTAAAGGTAACGCTTAAAAAGAGCACAATCGGATGCAAAAAGGACCAGATTGCAACAGTTGAAGCACTTGGTCTTCACAAGCTCCATCAGTGTGTAGAGAAGCCCGACAATCCCCAGATCAGAGGAATGATTTTTAAGGTTTCTCATCTTGTTTCAGTTGAAGAAGCGTAAGTTAAACTTATGAAATTTTATTATTTTACAGAATAAAGAGGAGGTGTACTTTGATGAAACTTCATGAATTATCTCCGAGCGAAGGCTCTAAGAAAAAACATTTCAGAGTAGGCAGAGGTCACGGAAGCGGTAACGGAAAAACCGCAGGCAGAGGTCACAAAGGACAGAATGCCAGATCAGGCGGCGGTGTACGTCCCGGATTTGAAGGCGGTCAGATGCCTATTTACAGAAGACTTCCTAAACGTGGATTTACCAACATTTTTGCTAAAGAATATGTTGCAATCAACGTAGAAGCTCTTAATAAATTAGAAAACGGCAGTGAGGTTACAGCCGAAACATTAAAAGCAAACGGAATAATTTCCAAGGTTTGCGACGGCGTAGTTATCCTCGGTCGTGGTGAAATCGAAAAGGCTCTTACTGTAAAGGCTAAGAGATTCAGTGCTACAGCTAAACAGAAGATTGAAGCTGCCGGCGGAAAGGTTGAGGTGGTATAATATGCTGGAAACAATAAGAAATGCGTGGAAGGTTGTTGACCTCAGAAGAAAGATGTTATACACCCTTTTACTTATGATTGTTTTCCGTCTCGGTTCCTGTATTCCTGTTCCGATGCTTGATGCAACGGCTCTTCAGGAAATTTTCGCAGCAACTGACAATTCACTGTTCGGATTTATTGATGTTGTATCCGGCGGTGCGTTCCAGAATGCAACAATATTCGCAATGAGTATTTCTCCGTACATTAACTCGTCAATTATTATGCAGCTTTTATGTGTAGCTATTCCTGCACTTGAAAGATTGCAGAAAGAGGGCGAAGAGGGCAGAAAGAAAATCGGTCAGCTTATGAGATACGGTACAGTTGTCCTTGCCTTAATACAGGCTACAGGACTCTACTTCCTGCTCAAGTCATACGGAGCTGTTACAAATCCCGGCTTTACCACAGCGGTTGTAGTTATATCAACTTTTGTTGCAGGTACAGCATTCCTTATGTGGCTCGGTGAACAGATTACCGAAAAGGGAGTTGGTAACGGTATCTCTCTCATCATCTTTGCAGGTATCGTTTCAGGTATTCCTTCAGCATGTGTATCACTTTATCAGTATATGTTAAACGGTACAATGGGCTTTATCGGTGTTATTGCACTTTTAATAGTTGCATTGGTGGTTGTAGGCTTTGTAGTATGGATGAATGCTGCTGAAAGAAGAATTCCTGTTCAGTATGCAAAACGTGTTGTCGGCAGAAAAATGTACGGCGGACAAAGCACACACATTCCGATTAAGGTTGCATCAGCAGGTGTTATACCGATTATCTTTGCGATGTCAATTATGTCATTCCCTGGAACAATAGCTTCCTTCTGCGGTGTAAGCGCTGCATCAGGCGGCTTCTGGGGTGGATTTTTGAAGGTATTTTCACCTACACACTGGATATATGGCGTACTTTATTTCTTCCTTATTATTTTCTTCACATATTTCTATACAGCTATTCAGTTCAATCCGATTGAAATGGCTAACAATATGAAGAAAAACGGAGGATTTATCCCCGGTATCAGACCGGGACGTCCTACATCTGAGTATATCAGCAAGGTGTTATCAAAGATTACTCTTGCAGGAGCTATTTTCCCTGGTATCTTAGCAGTTCTTCCTATATTTATGAACACTGCTCTTAAGATTAGTAACTTTGCAATCGGCGGTACTTCACTGCTTATCGTTGTCGGAGTTGCACTGGAAACAGTTACTCAGCTTGAGTCACAGATGGTTATGAGACACTATAAGGGTTTTCTTGAATAAAGAAAATTTGTAATTTCAAAGGGGAGCTTCGCATAAGACGAAGCGCCCCTATTGGAATTTTTACGGGAATATTTAAACGGTTACTGTAAATATAATGGGTAATATATAATTAATTTACCAAAAATATGTTTTAATTCTGAAAAATAAGTCAAAATTCAGTATATATGTATTTTTCGGTTACATTTTTATTTTTTCAAAATTAAAGGGGCGAAATAAAATGAGACTTATAATACTTGCACCTCCGGGAGCCGGTAAGGGAACACAGGCGGAAATGCTGTCAAAGCACTTTTCTATCCCTACAATCTCTACGGGAGCAATGCTCAGAAAAAATATTCAGGACGGAACTCAGATAGGTAATATTGCGGCTAAGTATATCAATGACGGTAAATTCGTTCCGGATGATGTAATAATTGATATGGTAAAATCAAGACTTAAGGAAAGCGATTGTGAAGGCGGCTTTATACTTGACGGATTTCCCCGTAATCTTGAACAGGCAAATGCACTCAAAAATTCTGATATAAAGATAGACAGAGCCTTGTACTTAAGTGTAAGCGACGAAACTATCATTGAAAGAGTTTCGGGCAGACTTGAGTGCAGCGAATGCGGTGCGGCTTATCACGAAATTCACAGAAAGCCTGAGAAGGACGGAGTCTGTGATTTGTGCGGAGGTTCTTTGAAGAAAAGAGCTGATGACAAGCCTGAGACTGTTAAAGAAAGACTTAAAACATATCACGAAAAGACAGAACCGCTTATCAGCTTTTATAAGAATGAAGGTATTCTGCGTACAGCCTACGGCAAGGAGGGAATTGACGATACCACAAAAGAGGTATTGTCGGTGCTTGAGGACTAAAAATGGTTACTATAAAATCTAAAAGCGAAATACAATATATGATGGATGCCGGAAAAATTACCGGCGAGGCTCTTAAGGCTGTCGAGGAAAATGTAAAGCCTGGGATAACAACACTTGAGCTTGACCGCATAGCTGAAAAGTATATAAGAGGCTGCGGTGCGATACCGTCTTTTAAAGGCTACGGCGGATTTCCCGCAAGTATCTGCACAAGTGTGAATGATGAAATTATTCACGGTATACCCTCTGGCAGAGTCTTAAAAGAGGGCGATATTGTTTCGGTTGACTGCGGTGCCTGCTTCAAAGGCTATAACGGCGATGCGGCAAGAACATTCGGAGTCGGCAAAATTTCGGCTGAGGCAAAGAGACTTATTGACGTTACAAAGCAGAGCTTCTTTGAAGCAATAAAGTTTGCGGAAGAAGGCTACAGAATTTCGGATATTTCTGCGGCTGTTCAAAGCTATGTTGAAGAAAACGGCTTCAGCGTGCTGAGGGATTATTGCGGACACGGAATAGGCCGTGAAATGCACGAAGAGCCTGAGATTATGAATTATGTAATAAAAGGTCAGAGGGGTATCAGAATACGTCCGGGTATGTGCCTTGCAATTGAACCAATGGTCTTTGCGGGAGAAAAGGATTATTTTGTTGCGGACAATGACTGGACTGTAAAATCAAAAGACCAAAGCCTCGGTGCACATTATGAGAATACCGTTCTGGTTACCTCAAACGGAGCAATGGTGCTTACATTGGATAAGTAATAACGTTGATTAAGGTGAAAAAGACAATGGATTTACAGATTAAACCGGGAGATATAGTCAGGTCTAAGGCAGGTCGTGACAAGGACAGATATTTTATTGTTTTAAGATGCGAGGATATTTTTGCATATGTCTGCGACGGTGATTTGCGGAAAACTGACAAGCCCAAAAAGAAAAAGCTTAAACATTTGAAAAATTCCGGTGTGAGCAGTGAGTATATAAAGACCAAGCTTGAAGCCGGTGAAAAAATAACAAATGCCGAGCTCAGACGTTCCGTTACGGAATTTTTAGAGGAGCTGTAGAGTGAGGCGGAATTTTAAAATAAAGGAGGGGAGAATATGTCAAAGGAAGATGTTTTGGAGGTTGAAGGTACAGTACTTGAAGCGTTGCCGAATGCTATGTTTCAGGTAGAGCTTGAAAACGGACATAAGGTTCTTGCTCATATTTCGGGTAAGCTAAGAATGCACTTTATAAGAATTTTACCCGGTGATAAGGTTACAGTTGAGATTTCACCGTATGACCTTACAAAAGGAAGAATTACATGGAGAAGTAAATAATTGCTTCAAGTAATGAAAATTGAAAAAAATAAAAAAAAGACTTGACATATCACATACTTGGTGGTATAATTAACAGGTTAGCTCTATGGGTAACTTTATTTGAGCTGACTAACTAATACAGGAGGTGGAGGAAAATGAAAGTACAACCTTCAGTAAAACCAATTTGCGAAAAGTGCAAAGTTATTAAAAGAAAAGGCAAGATTATGGTTATCTGTGAAAATCCTCGTCATAAACAGAAGCAGGGTTAATCACTGAAAAAATCACAAAATTGCTTTAGCGGCAGAGTCAGGCTTAAAGACCAATTTATTTATGCCGACGTAGGCGGCGGAAAGCCGCCGCTGAAATGAAATTCTGCTGCAATAAGCGTACTTTTCAAAGAAAAAATATTCGGAGGTGAATAAAAAGTATGGCACGTATTGCAGGTGTTGACTTACCAAATGAAAAGAGAGTAGAAATCGGACTTACCTATATTTTCGGTATAGGACTTTCGACTTCAAAGAAGATTTTGGCTGCTACAGGAATAAATCCTGATATCAGAGTGCGTGATTTGTCTGAAGAGGACGTATCAAAGCTCAGAGCTGAAATCGACAACTATACGGTAGAGGGTGACCTTCGCCGTGATATAGCTCTTGACATTAAACGTCTTATTGAAATCAACTGTTACAGAGGACTCCGTCACAGAAAGAGTCTTCCGGTAAGAGGACAGCGTTCAAAGACAAATGCAAGAACCAGAAAAGGTCCTAGAAAAACTATGGCCAACAAAAAGAAATAATTACTAATAATCGAATGACTTTACGTTTAGCGTAAAGCTCCGTAAATTTCAGGAGGTGAAATTAACTATGGCAAAGGCAGTAAAGAAAACCAGACGTCGTAGAGAAAAGAAAAATATTGAACGTGGTGCTGCACATATCAAATCCACATTTAATAATACAATTGTTACAATAACAGACGTACAGGGAAATGCAATTTCATGGGCATCAGCAGGTGGTCTTGGATTCAGAGGCTCAAGAAAAAGCACTCCATACGCAGCACAGATGGCAGCAGAAACAGCTGCAAAGGCTGCAATGGAGCATGGACTTAAATACGTTGAGGTATATGTAAAGGGACCGGGAAGCGGCCGTGAAGCAGCAATTCGTGCACTTCAGGTAGCAGGTCTTGAGGTTAATATGATTAAGGATGTAACACCGATTCCTCATAACGGATGCAGACCGCCGAAGAGAAGACGTGTATAATCCACAAGAGAATTACAGGAGGTGAAACTAAATGGCAAGATATACTGAATCAGTTTGCAGAATATGCAGACGTGAAGGACAGAAGTTATTTTTAAAAGGTGACAGATGTTATACAGATAAATGTGCTATCGGCAGACGTGCATACGCTCCCGGTCAGCACGGACAGAGCAGACGTAAGCTTTCAGAGTACGGAACACAGCTTCGTGAAAAGCAGAAGGTAAGAAAGGCTTACGGCATATTAGAAGGTCAGTTCAGACACTATTTTGAACTTGCAAACAAGAAGCAGGGCGTAACTGGTGAAAATCTTCTCCAGCTTATTGAAAGACGTCTTGATAACGTTGTATACAGACTTGGTCTTGCGGTTTCAAGACCGGAAGCAAGACAGCTTGTATCACACGCACATTTTCTTGTTAACGGCAAAAAAGTGAATATCCCGTCTTATTTGGTTAAGGTTGGTGATGTTATCACTGTTAAGGAAACAAGCCGCAAGAGCGTTAAATTTGATACTGTTATGGCTTCTACCGAATCAAGAGCTGTTCCGAAGTGGCTTGATATGAACAAGGATACACTTGAAGGAAGAGTTGTTGCTTTCGCAGAAAGAGACGATATTGATCTTCCAATCGAAGAACATCTTATCGTCGAGCTCTACAGTAAGTAATAGCACTTTAGCTGTTTAATTTAATAAAAAATGAACAGGAGGGCTGAAAATGATAGAGATGGAAAAGCCTAAAGTGGTGCAGGAAATATCTGATGATTATAAATACGGAAAGTTTGTAGTTGAGCAGCTTGAAAGAGGATACGGAATTACTCTTGGAAATTCACTCAGAAGAGTGTTACTCGCATCTCTTCCGGGTGTTGCTGCAAAATCTGTTAAGATTGACGGTGTTTTGCACGAGTTTTCAACAGTTCCCGGCGTAAAGGAAGATGTTACAGAAATTATACTTAACATCAAGCAGCTTACTGCTAAACTTCATTCCGAGGGTGAAAAGACTATTTATATCAATCACGAGGGTGCAGGCGAGGTTTGTGCAAGAGATATAAAGTGCGATTCCGATGTTGAAATATTAAACGGTGATTTGCATATCGCAACTTGTAACGAGGATGCAAAGCTGTTTATGGAAATAGTTATCGACAAGGGCAGAGGTTATGTGAGTGCTGATAAGAATAAACAGCTTATGCAGCCGATAATCGGAGTTATTCCGGTTGACTCAATCTATACCCCTGTAACAAAGGTAAACTATTCAGCAGCCGCAACCACAGAAGGTTATGATAAGCTTACTCTTGAGGTATGGACAGACGGAAGTATAAATCCGTCTGACGCTGTCAGTCTTGGTGCAAAGGTTATAAATGAACACCTTAATTTGTTTATTGACCTTTCTGAAAGTGCTAAGAATGCAGAAATAATGATAGAGAAAGAAGAAAATAAGAAAGAAAAAGTTCTTGAAACAACTATTGAAGAGCTTGATTTGTCAGTACGTTCATACAACTGTTTGAAGCGTGCAGGCATTAACACAGTTCAGGATCTTACCAACAAGAGTGAAAACGATATGATGAAGGTAAGAAACCTCGGACGCAAATCCTTGGAAGAGGTTATTGCAAAGCTTGATGGTATGGGACTTTCGCTTTCGAGTAACGAAGACTGATTTTAATTACTGAGATTTAGTCTGAAACCGCTAAGGTTTCAAAGAATATTTAAAAGAGGTGATAGTATGGCACACCAGAGAAAGTTGGGCAGACCGACTGATCAGAGAATAGCAATGCTTAGAAGTCTTACAACTTCTTTTCTTGAAGCAGGAAGAATTCAGACAACTGTAACAAGAGCAAAAGAAGTTCAGAAGCTTGCTGAGAAGATGATTACTCTCGGCAAAAAGAACACACTTCACACACGTCGTCAGGCACTCGCTTTTATTACAAAAGAAGATGTAGTTACAAAGGTTTTTGCGGAGATTGCTCCCAAATATGCTGAACGTAACGGTGGTTATACAAGAGTAATAAAGATAGGTCCCCGTCGTGGTGACGCAGCTGAAATGGCTGTTTTGGAGTTAGTTTAATTTTAAGCTGATATTTTGGTAAAAATAAAGATACGGTACAGTTAGTCTGTACCGTATTTTTGTATAATAACGAGTTTTAAATATTTGATGTGTTG
>JAZQLM010000181.1:0-1912 GCA_045542655.1 Clostridia bacterium
CTTCATTGTTGTTGTAACCAAACTCGAATTTGATATCCCAAAGGTCAAGGCCGATTGATTTCAAATCGTCAGCAACGATTTTGGTAATTTTGAGAGTCTGTTCTTTCATGCTTTCAAACATTTCAGGAGACATAACTCCGAGTGCTGCAAGGCCTTCGCCTGTTACAAGCGGATCACCCTTCTCGTCATTCTTGAAAGTACATTCAACATAGCCGCCCTCAAGAGGTGTACCGTCTTCTATATATTCTCCGTATCTGCGAATGAAGCTTCCTGTTGCAACAAGACGGCAGATAACTTCAAGACCGTGACCGAATACAGTAGCAGGAAGAACCTCCATAGTTGCTTCATCAATATTTGCACTTACATAATGTGTCTTAATGCCTGCCTTTTTAAGCAGTTCAAAATAATAAACAGAAGTCTGGAGATTTGCCTTACCGATACCTTCAATTGTAAGACCTACAGAGTTTTCACCGGGGTCGAATACGCCGTCCTTACCGGTACAGTCATCCTTGAACTTGAGCATTACATTACCATTGTCAAGCTTATAAACATCTTTTGTTTTTCCCTGATACAATTTTTCCATACTAAAAACTCCTTCGTTTAACATATGTGAATATTTTAACACATATTTTTTTCGATGTACATATTTTTTTTAAAAAAAGTATGATTTTTTTGTCCGAGGTAATACACTGCGTACTATTTTCTTTCCGTTTCCGTAAATCCTTCCCCAATAATATGCTCTGCTTCGGTAGCTATTACAAAGGCATGGGGGTCTTCGCTATAGACAATTTCCTTAATATGGTGATATTCCCATACACGCACCACGCACATCAGTATTTTTGAAGGCTTTTTGCTGTAGGCACCGCTTCCGTTTATGAAGGTGACTCCCCTGTCCCTTTCCTCTAAAATACGCTGTGCTATTCTTTCGCTGTGCTTTGAGATTATAAAAAGGTTTCTCCCCTTTTCCCCTCCGTAGACAATATGATTTATAACACTGGTTTGGGCAAAAAGAGTCACCACGGCAAAAAGAGCTGATTCAACATTTTTAAATACAAATACCGATACAACGATTATTACCGTGTCAACTAACATCAATGCTTTTCCTATAGGTATATGGGGATATTTTTTCTCCACTAAATAGCCGACTATATCGGTGCCTCCCGTAGAGGAGCCTTGTTGAAAAACAATCCCAAGACCTCCGCCCGTACATATTCCGCAAAATATCGCCCCGAGCATTCTGTCCCCTGCAAACTGGGGAACAAATGGCGTAACCGCATTGTCAATAAGAATAGTATATATAAGCACAGTGCCGAGGGTTCTCAGTGCGAATCTCTTTCCTATAAATTTATATGCTACAATAATAAGCGGGACATTTATAAAAAGAGATGTAAGTCCTACGGGAAGCCCCGAAAGATATTTCACCATAATCGCAATTCCGCTGACACCGCCCGGTGCAATATTAAGTTTTTCAGCAAAGGAGTAGATTCCCACGGCAATCAGAAAACAACCGACTGTGTCTGTAAGTATATCTTTAAATATTTTTTTATTCATCTTAAAATTAAAAAAAGGATAGCTTATGCTATCCTTTTATTCTCCGCATTTATTTGAGGTTATTATACCCTCAAAAACATATGGTATCCCTTAGAAATATATTTAGTTTTCCTTCTTTCTTCTTTTTCTCATGGCTGTGGGTGATAATTGATATGCTTCTTTAAATACACGCAAAAAATTTGTAAGAGAATTAAATCCTGAAGCATAGCATATTTCCGTAACGGGAATATTGCTTGTAAGCACAAGCTTTTTGGAATGCTCCAGCTTTAGTGAATTAAGATATTCCTTATAGGTTTTTCCTATAGCCTCGTGGAAAAGTCCGCTGAAATAATTCTTATTAAAGCCTGCCACAGAAGCCACC
>JAZQLM010000182.1:0-3196 GCA_045542655.1 Clostridia bacterium
CAAAAGCAAATAATATGCCGAATGATACTATTCAGAGAAGTATTAAAAAAGCTTCGGGTGAAGGTTCGACAAACGAATATTTTGAAATGGTGTATGAAGGCTACGGACCAAGCGGTATTGCTGTTATGGTTGAAACCTTGTCGGATAATAAAAACAGAACCGCCGGAGATTTAAGACACTTCTTTGATAAATTTGGCGGAAATCTCGGACAGACAGGCTCGGTTGGATTTATGTTTGACCGTAAGGGCGTTATTCTTATTGCGAACGACGGTAAAATTGATGAGGATACAATGATGATGGATGCACTTGATTCAGGTGCAGAGGATTTTAATGTAGAAGAGGAATGCTTTGAAATTACAACAACTCCCGAAAATTTCAGTTCTACTCGTGAAGCTCTTGAAGAAAAGGGATATACCTTTGAACAGGCAGAAATCAGTTATGTACCAAAAACAACAACTGAGCTTACAAATCCAGATGATATAACAAAAATGGAGAAGCTTATTGATGCTTTAGAAGATAACGACGACGTCCAGAATGTTTACCACACTTGGGAAATGCCAGACGTGGATGATGAAGAGTAGTCATAGCAGTTGTTTTAAAGATTTGATAGAATTTTTTTGCGATGATATACATACTAAGCTATGGTATACATCCTAAAAAATTCATAAATCAAGAATATGTATACCGTAGCTCCGAATATACTGAAAAATTGCACAGAAGTGGAGGACTTTTTATGCAATTAAAAACAGTGTATTCGGAGTTTGAATTATTAGAAAATAAAAAATAGAACTTCGTATTATTTGTGATGTGGATAATGAAATGAAATTTGTTTTTGATAAAATATCTATAAAAAATTATAGGGAGTATTGTACATAGTTATTACTATTTATTCTCTTTATTTTAATAATCTTTAAAAATGTGTAGACAATTCAAACAAATTGTGTTACAATAGCTTTGAATATTCTTTTGAATAATTACCGTCAGGCTATGTTGGAGGTTTTATTATGAATAAATACAGGGATTTTGAGAATTATTTAAAGTCATTCCCGAACGAGGACGGATATTTCGGAAGCTTTGGTGGAGCATATCTGCCCGATGAGCTTGTACCTGCTTTTAAGGAGGCGGCCGATGCTTACGAGGCGATTTGTCATTCTGCTCAGTTTATTAATGAGCTTCGCCGTATAAGAAAGGAATTTCAGGGAAGACCTACACCGGTTTATCATTGTGAAAGACTTTCAAGACTGTTCGGGAACTGTCAGATTTACTTAAAGAGGGAGGATTTGAACCACACAGGAGCTCACAAGCTGAACCACTGTATGGGAGAAGGTCTTCTTGCTAAATATATGGGAAAGAAGAAGCTTATAGCAGAAACCGGAGCAGGTCAGCACGGTGTTGCTATTGCAACTGCTGCGGCATATTTCGGTATGGAATGTGATGTTTATATGGGTGAGGTTGATATTGAAAAGCAGCACCCTAATGTTATAAGAATGAAAATGCTTGGTGCTAATGTAATTCCGGTTACAAAAGGACTTAAAACATTAAAAGAGGCTGTTGATGCGGCATTTGAAGCATATCTGAAAGAGTATGATAATGCTATATACTGTATCGGTTCAGCACTCGGACCGCATCCGTTCCCGAAAATGGTAAGAGATTTCCAGTCGGTTATCGGAATTGAGGCAAGAGAACAGTTTATGGAAATGACCGGTATAATGCCGGATGCTGTTTGTGCCTGTGTAGGCGGGGGTTCAAACTCGCTTGGAATGTTTGTTCCGTTCCTTTCTGATCCTGTTGAGATATACGGAATTGAACCGCTCGGCAGAGGTGAAAAGGTTGGTGACCATGCGGCAACTATGAAATTTGGAACAAAGGGCAGAATACACGGCTTTGATACATATGTTCTTCAGGATGAAAACGGAGAACCGCTTCCTGTTTATTCAATAGCGAGCGGTCTTGATTATCCGGGTGTAGGTCCTGAACACGCATATTTAAGAGACCAGAACCGTGTTATATACGAAACTGTATCGGACGAAGATGCGATGGAGGCATTCTTCCTTCTTTCAAGATATGAGGGAATTATTCCTGCGATTGAAAGCTCACATGCTGTTGCCTATGCAATAAGGTATGCAAAGGAGCATAAATCCGGTTCGATTCTTACCTGCCTTTCGGGAAGAGGAGACAAGGATATTGATTATGTATACGAAAAATATGGCTGTGGCGAAGGTTTTAATCTTGACTATAAAATATAATTTATGAGGGTGACAGATATGGTTATAAAAGGCGGAAAGGTTTTAAATGATAGCTTTGAATTTATTGATGCTGACATTGTGATAAATGATGAGATAATAGAAAAAATAGGAAGTGCAGACGGCGACGATGTAATTGATGCAAGCGGCTTTTATGTAGTTCCGGGATTTATTGATACACACATGCACTCAGCTGTCGGAAAGACCTTTATTGATTTTGACGATGAAACATATGAAAAAATCACTGCATTTGAGGCGAAAAACGGAACAACCTCGTTAGTTCCGGCTATCTCGGCGGCACCAAAGGCAAAACTTTTTAAATGTATTGAGTATATGAAAGGCTTAAGTGAAAGAGAAGATGAGGGATGTGCTAAGGTTTATGGTATGCACCTTGAAGGTCCTTTTTTTGCAGAAAAATATAAGGGTGCTCACTTGCCTGAAAATATAAGGGACACCGATCCTGATGAATTTGATGAATATGTAAAGGCGGCAGGCGATTGTCTGAAAATTATTACCCTTGCACCGGAGCTTCCAAATGCAGACGAGGTAATCAGACACGCTGTTAAAGCCGGTGTTGTTGTTTCAATCGGTCATACTAATGCAACCTATAATCAGGTTTGCCATGCGGTTGAGTTGGGAGCTACTCAGGCAACACATCTTTTCAATGCTATGAGTCCGCTTAATCACAGAAACCCCGGAACTGTGGGAGGTATTTTGCTTAGCGGTGCAAAGCCTGAAATTATATGTGACTTCTTCCATGTACATAAGGATGTTGTAAAGATGGTTTATGATATTAAGGGTGCGGACAATATAAATATGATTACCGATTCTGAACTTGGAACGGGATTTGCTGACGGTGAATATGAAGTAAACGGAAGAAAGATTATTATAAAGAACAGAGAAACATATACCGAAGACGGCACTATTGCCGGAGGAAGCACCTGTATGATTGA
>JAZQLM010000183.1:0-1884 GCA_045542655.1 Clostridia bacterium
GGACGATGTGGGCATCGTCCCCTACGGGAATTTTTTGTGCCTTGCGGCGGCGTGTTGGAGGCACAAGCGGGACGATGTGGGCATCGTCCCCTACGGGTTGTGGTGCAAGGCAAAGAAAAAACTAACGAAAGGAAAAGCTATGATACCTATATTCAGGAGAATAAACGTAAATGACAGAAATTTGGATATAAGGGCTTTGGCGGCTTCTATAAATGAGATGCAGGAGGAAATTGAAAGCTGCATCTCGGAGCTGTCAAGCGACAACCTATCCGAAATATCCACAGATATGACAAAGATTTCATCAGCACTTGGCTCGGAGCTTAAGGGGGATATGCTAAGGCTCAGGGGCAGAGGCGGTGAGAAATTTGCTGTCGGCTATGATAAGGATACGGGACTTTTTGAGTTCTGTCTTACCGACAAGAACGGAGATTATATTTTTGTTTATAATGAAAAAGACGGGCTTATTATAGGGGAGGCAGCCACAGAATAAAATTTTTAAATCACAGATAAAGGATTACTGAAAGGAGCGAGAAAATGATTTTCAGAGCAAGAAGAACTTACAAAAACGGCGTTGACTATGATAAGGACATTGACTATTCAAAGGAAATGGAGAAAGCGGCTCTTGCGGGGGATATGGCAAGACTTGCAAAGCTTGAAGAGGAACGCAATAAAAAAATTGACGGAGAAAAAATGACCGATGTATCAAAAACCTATAACTACATAGATTTGGGTACTAAAATTGAAGCTGGCATAAGGGACGGAGCTTCGCCTTATGAGATTAAAGACCTTTACGAAAAAAGACGTGATAAGGCAACTCATAACGAAAAATATGATGCCTATAAAAATGACGAAATTCAGAAAAAAGCACTTAAATATTACTATGATAATGTAAGCGGTGCGGGTGAGGATTATAAAAACCGTCCTGAATGGGAGGACAGCTATGGCGATGAAATAAGGAGTCTTTTAAAGAAAGTAAGCAGTGAAAAGGAATTCAGGTATGATCCGGAAGATGACGAGGTGTATAAGAATTTAAAAAATCAGATGCAAAATGAATCAAGACGTGCTATGACGGATGTGCTTGCAGATGTTCAGTCAAGCGGCGGAGGTAAAAGCTCCTATGCGGTTTCTGCGGCGATGCAGGCAGCAAACAATTATAACGCAAAGCTTGCGGAAGAGCTTCCTAAGCTTTATGAAATTGCCTATAAAAGATATACTGACCAGAGAGAAAACGACTACAAGGCACTTGAGTCAACTCTTGAGGCAAGTAAAAGGGATCGTGACAGGTATCTTGAAGATATGGAGCAGTATAATAATGACAGGGATTTTGCAAGAGACTCCTATGAGGCTGACCTTGACAGAGCCTTTAAAGAGGATGAACGCAGTGCTGAAGAAAAGCGTGATGCCCGTGATTTTGAATATAAGCTTAAAAAGGACGAGACAGATACACGCTTAAAGACGGTTGAGGCGGCACGAAAGCTTGTTCTTCATTATGAGGAATCGGGAGTAGAGGCAACGCCGGAGCTTTTGAGGATTGCGGAAATGGAGGACTACAGCGGCTTAAACAGTCAGAGTGCAGAAAGGTTCAGACTTGAAAATGCACTTGCAGCTGAACTTAAAAACAGCCAGATTGCAAACAATGCCGCAAAAACAAGCAAGGCTTACAGCGATATATCAAACAGTTCCGCAAGGCTTAGTCTTGACAATCAGAAGCACCAGCTGAATGTAAAAAAATATGAGGAAGAAAACGGCGGCTCGTCAAAAAACACAGGTGCTGACATCTCGGGTGTAACCAATAAAAAGGGTAATGGCGGATATTATATAGGAAGTCAGTTCTATAGTGAGGACAAAATTAAATCGGGACTTTCCACAGGCAGCTTTGTGAAA
>JAZQLM010000184.1:0-4032 GCA_045542655.1 Clostridia bacterium
CTGAATTTTACAGATAATGTAACCTTTGAAAAGCCTGAAAATATAATCTCAAAGGAAACCGCTCAGAAGCATTTTGGTGAAAAGCTTGGTATTGAGCTTAAATACCTGTCACATTACGAAAACAAAAGGCTGACCGTAGTTCCGTGCTACACACAAAAAAATGCAAACGGAAGAAAATATATAAACGCTTTAACGGGAGAAGTGTTTGAGCCGGACGATGTGTATTTATTTGCACGTACTGAAGAGGCTGCTGATACCGCCTCCGCAGCCGGCGGCGGTTCAAATTTAAAAATGCAGCTTTCTCAGGCTGAGATGTCCGAAATTGAAACCCTTGACGGACTTCTAACCAAGGAACAAGTCATAAACATTTTAAAGACTAATAAATTTCTTTCTCTTCCATCAGACTTTGAGCTTACAGGAAGCAGAGTTTCAAAGGATTACTACGGGGACAGCTATACATATAATCTATCATACGAAAAGACCGAAAAGGATAATTACTTCGGCTCTGTAAGCTTTAGTGCCGATGCACGAACCGGCTTTGTAAAGAGATACAGCTTTTACGATTACGAGGGGAGAAATGATAAAAAGATTATAACCGTAAACAAGGAAAAAGCATATTCTTATCTTACAGCTGCTGTAAATTCCCTTGCAAATGATGTAGTTTCCGAATACAGGGAAACCGATTTTATATACCCCAAAGACACACTTGATAAAAATATAAATTATTATGCCTCGATTTTATTTACAAGGCATATAAACGGTATTCCTTACGAAAACGACACCATTTCGACAGAGCTTAATTTAAAAACCGGAAAGCTTGAACGTTACTATGCAAGCTGTACAGATGCCGAATTTCCATCTATTGACAGTGCCGTTTCCGAGGAAGAAGCATTAGAAACTCTTTTTGCAAAAACAGGCTATACAGTAAAATATGTTGTTTCAAAGGATATAGCTACTCCCGTTTATATGCTTGACGAAAATAAGAGCATAATAATTGATGCACTAAAAAATGTAATGCTTGATTATTCATTAAAGGAAATTACAGAAAGTATTAAGGAATATTCTGACCTCGACGGACATTATGCGGCTGAAATAATAATGAAGCTGAAAAAATACGGCATTGGCTTTGAAGACGAAAATTTCCGTCCCGAAAGCGAAATAATACAAAAGGATTTTATTCATCTTCTCACATCCGCATTCTTTAGCCGTTATAGCTCAAAGCCTTATGCCATAAACTACGATGAGGTATATAATACCGCAAGAAATAACGGAATAATATCCTCTGACGAAATAAATCCTGATGCCACTGTCACAAGAATTGATGCCGCAAAATATATGGTAAGAGCACTCGGATATGAGGAAATTGCAAAGCTTGACGGAATTTTCGCACCAAAATTCACCGACGTTTGCGAATATGCAGGCTATACAAATATTCTTTACGGTCTCGGAATTGTAAAGGGTGACGAAAATGCTCTTTTCAATCCTAACGGCACATTAAAAAGAGCCGAAGCGGCAGTTATGATATATAATTATCTTGCAAAGTAAGAAAAATTTGACAAAAAAAATATAGTATGTTAAAATATATATATAAATTCTTATTTGTGAGGAGATTTGATTATGCGTTGTTTATTTTGCGGACATCTTGAAAGTAAGGTTATTGATTCACGTTCAACCGAAGAGGGTACTACTATAAGACGCAGACGTGAGTGTCTTGCCTGCAAAAAAAGATTTACTACCTACGAAAAAATTGAAACAATTCCGATTATTGTCATTAAAAAGGACGGAACACGTGAAACCTTTGACCGTGATAAGATTTCAAACGGTATTTTAAGAGCCTGTGAAAAACGACCTGTTTCCTTAAAAGAAATAGAAGGACTTATTGATGATATTGAGTCAAAGCTCTACAATATGCTGGAAAGAGAAGTTTCTTCCGAAAAAATAGGCGAAATGGTTATGGAAAGACTCCAGCAGCTTGACGAAATCGCATATGTAAGATTTGCTTCCGTATACAGACAGTTTAAGGACATAAATTCATTTATGACCGAACTTGCAAAACTTATAAAAAAGTCTTGACAAAAAGGAAAATTTATGTTATATTAAACCTACATTATAAATATTGTCTCAAAGAGTGAGGTAATCCTCACTCTTTTTGATATGTAAGGGGTGATTACTATGGCATATTCAAGGATTGAACAGCTTTGCTTTGAGCTTGCAGAGCCTATTGCCTTAGAAAACGGTTGTTATATCTACGACGTCGAGTACGTCAAGGAAGGCTCTGTGCGTTTCCTCAGAATTTACGCAGACCGTGACGGCGGTATAAGTCTTGATGAGTGTGAAGCTATAAGCCGTGCATTAAGCACAGTTCTCGATAAAAAAGATCCTATTAAGGAAAACTATTTTCTTGAGGTTTCCTCTCCGGGCATTGAAAGAAAGCTGAAAACTCCCGAGCATTTTAAAAAATATTCAGGTGAAACAATAGATTTAAGCTTCTACAAACCGTTTAACGGACAAAAACAGATTACCGCAACGCTTGTTGACTATGAAGATGATAAAATTAAAATAGATTATGAAGAGTCCTGCATCGAAATACCCTTAAGCGATATTTCTGTTGCAAAGCTTCATTTTGATTTTTAAAAAAGATTTTTTTAAGGAGTTGATTATAAAAAATGAGTACAGAATTATTTACACTATTAGGTGAAATCGAAAAGGAAAAAGGTATAAGCCGTGATATTGTTATTGAAGCTCTCAGCTCAGCACTTTTGTCTGCTTACAAGAAAAATTACGGAGCCGCTTCCGATGCAAGAGTGAATATTGACGAGGAAACGGGAGAAATTAAGGTTTATGCAAGCAAAGCAATCGTTGAAGAGGTTGTTGACAGAGAATCCGAAATTTCTGTTGAGGACGCAAAAAAGGTAAATCCCCGATACGAGCTTGGAGGTATTTGTGAATTTGAAATCACCCCCGCCTCTTTCGGAAGAATTGCGGCACAAACAGCACGTCAGGTAGTGCTTCAAAGAATAAGGGAAGCTGAACGTGAGCTTACATTTGACAAATTCTCTGACAGAACAAACGATATTATGACAGCTACCGTAAGAAAAAGAGAACGTAATATACTGCTTGAAATCGGTGATACCGAATCAATACTTATGCCTAACGAACAGGTAAGAAACGACAACTACAAAACAGGCGAAAAATTCAAGGTTTTTGTGGTTGATGTTGCTAATACTGCAAAAGGCTTAAATCTTGTAGTTTCAAGATCACATCCGGGACTTGTAAGACGACTTTTTGAACTTGAGGTACCTGAAATAAAACAGGGTATAATTGAAATTAAAGGTCTTACAAGAGAGCCTGGTTCAAGAAGTAAAATTGCTGTATCAACAAATGTGGAAAACGTAGATCCCGTTGGAACATGTATCGGTCCTAAGGGTATGAGAGTTCAGAACATTATTGATGAATTAAGAGGCGAAAAGATTGATATTATCCGTTACAGCGATGATCCCGCAGAATACATCACAAATGCTCTAAGTCCTGCAAAGGTACTTTCAATCGAGGTTGACAAGGAGAAAAAATCCTGTAGCATAAAAGTTCCGGAGGATCAGTTATCTCTTGCAATCGGCAAAGAAGGACAAAACGCAAGACTTGCCGCAAGACTTACAGGCTGGAAGATAGACCTTAAAGCTGAATAATAAGCACCTACGGAGGATTTTTTGAGAATGAAAAACGAACATAAGCGTATGTGTGCGTACTGCCGCAGTATGAAAGACAAAGCCGAGCTTTTCAGGGTTGTTCATATAAAGGGTGCTGAGCCGTATATCGACCATACATTCAAGGCTCAGGGACGGGGTGCGTATGTGTGCAGAAATAAGGACTGCGTTAAAGGTGCTTTAAAAAAACATTCTCTTGAAAGAAGTCTTTCTCACAGTTTGGATTTAAAAATATATGATGAAATGAGTGAATTAATTGCAAATCAGCAATGAAAATAAAATTTTAACCCTTATAGGACTTGCAAAAAGGGCAGGAAGGCTTATCTCC
>JAZQLM010000185.1:0-8957 GCA_045542655.1 Clostridia bacterium
TGTTATTACGAGAAAGGCACTTGCTTTTGAACATATATTAAAAAAGCTTCCTATTATAATAAGAGACCGTGAGCTTATTGTCGGCAGCTCAACGGTTGCACCGAGAAGCTGTCAGCTGTTCCCTGAGTTTTCGTATCAGTGGCTACTTGATGAGCTTGACACGGTAGAATTCCGCTCAGCCGATCCGTTCCGTGTTTCGGAGGAGAACAAGGCTAAGATAAGAGAGGCTTACAAATACTGGAAAGGCAAAACCACGAGCGAGCTTGCGACTGCCTATATGTCGGAGGAAACCAAGCTTGCTATTGAGCATAATATTTTCACACCCGGCAACTATTTCTATAACGGAATCGGACACGTTACGGTTGCCTATGAAGAGGTTCTTGAAATCGGCTTTGAGGGAATTATCAAAAAGGCTGAGGAAGAGCTTTCAAGGTGCAGAGTGTCTGATGAAAACTATGTTACAAAGAGTGCGTTTTTAAAAGCGGTAATCACAAGCCTTAAGGCAGGCATTTTGTATGCTGAGAGATATTCTGACCTTGCAAAGGATATGGCAGAAAAGTGCTATGATGCAGAGAGAAAAGAAGAGCTTATAAAAATTGCCGAGATTTGTAAAAACGTGCCTAAAAAAGGTGCAAAGAGCTTTTATGAGGCTTGTCAGTCGTTCTGGTTTGTACAGATGCTTATTCAGATTGAGTCAAGCGGTCATTCGATTTCTCCCGGACGTTTTGACCAGTATATGTTTCCGTATTATAAAGCGGACATTGAAAGCGGAAAGATTACCCGAGAGGAAGCACAGGAGCTTATTGACTGTGTATGGGTTAAGCTAAACGACTTAAACAAGGTGCGTGACCACGCCTCGGCAGAGGGCTTTGCCGGATACAGCTTGTTTCAAAATTTGATTGCAGGCGGTCAGGACAAGGACGGAAATGATGTTACAAATGATATTTCATATATGTGTATAAATGCAACTATGCACACACTTCTGCCCCAGCCGTCTTTCTCGGTAAGGGTATGGAACAAAACACCGCACGAATTTTTGATAAGAGCGGCAGAGCTTACCCGTACAGGTGTGGGCTTACCTGCTTACTATAATGACGAGGTTATAATACCTGCTCTTGTGAGCCGTGGACTTAGTCTTCAGGAGGCAAGGGAATATAATATAATTGGCTGTGTTGAGCCTCAGAAATCGGGTGTGACCGATGGCTGGCACGATGCTGCGTTCTTTAATATGTGCCGTCCGCTTGAGCTTGTATTTTCGGACGGTGTGGATAACGGAAAGCAGATAAGCATTAAAACAGGCGATGTCACCAAAATGGAGACCTTTGAGGAATTTTATGACGCTTACAAAAAGCAGATGAATTATATGATTGAGCTTATGGTCAATGCTGACAATGCAATTGACGTTGCCCACGCAAAAAGATGTCCGCTTCCTTTCCTTTCGTCAATGATTTATGACTGTATAGGAAAAGGCATCTCCGTTCAGGAGGGCGGTGCAAAGTATAACTTTACAGGTCCGCAGGGCTTTGGTATTGCTAATATGGCTGACTCTTTGTATGCTATTAAAAAGCTTGTCTTTGACGAGAAAAAGGTTACAATGGCAGAGTACAAAGAAGCTCTTGAAGAAAACTACGGCAAGGGTATGAGCGATGAAGAGGCTGAAAAAATTGTTGTAGGCGTTACGGCAGGACTTATGGAAAAGGGTATGCCGGTGACAAATGAACAGATAGGCGAGCTTTACGCAAGGCTTAAAGGAAAGAGTTCAAAGTACGAAAAGCTTCTTAAAATGATTGCAGATGTTCCCAAGTTCGGAAATGACATAGCCGAGGTGGACAGCTTCGCAAGGGACGTAGCTTATACATATACAAGACCTCTTGAAACGTTTAAAAATCCGAGGGGCGGTCAGTATCAGGCAGGACTTTATCCTGTTTCGGCGAATGTTCCGCTCGGTAAACAAACAGGTGCAACACCTGACGGAAGATTTGCAGGAACACCTGTTGCAGACGGTGTATCTCCGTCTGCCGGTAAGGATGTAAACGGTCCGACTGCTTCTGCAAATTCAGTTTCAAGACTCGACCACTATATTGCATCAAACGGAACACTTTTCAATATGAAATTTCATCCGTCCGCACTTAAAGGAAGGTCAGGACTTGAAAGCTTTGTTTCGCTAATAAGAGGTTACTTTGACCAGAAGGGAAGCCACGTTCAGTTTAATGTAGTTAGCCGTGAAACCTTGCTTGATGCACAGAAGAACCCCGAAAACTATAGAAATCTTGTGGTGCGTGTTGCAGGCTACAGTGCGTTGTTTACCACACTTTCAAAGTCGCTTCAGGACGATATTATAAACAGAACCGAGCAGGGTGGTTTTTAGTTTATTTAGATTGGGTTTTAGTTTTTAAAGGAGATATTAATGGAAAGTTATAATAATCCTACAGGCAGAATATTTGATATTCAGCGGTTTTCGGTACACGACGGACCGGGGATAAGGACAATTGTGTTTTTAAAGGGTTGTCCGCTTCGCTGCAGATGGTGCAGTAACCCTGAATCGCAGAGCTTTGAAATTCAGCAGATGAAAAGAGCCGGTGAGGTGGAAACCGTTGGCGAGGACGTGACTCTTGAATATGTGATGGAAAACATCTTAAAGGACAGAAATTATTACAGGCGTTCGGGCGGCGGTGTAACCTTATCCGGCGGTGAAATGCTCTGTCAGGCTGATTTTTCCGCCGCTATACTTAAAGAGTCAAAGGAAAACGGAATAAATACAACCGTTGAGTCTACCGCCTGTGCAAAATTCAGCGAGATTGAAAAATGTCTGCCTTACATAGATGTGTATTTAATGGATATTAAGCATATAAACAGTGCAAAGCACAAGGAATTTACGGGTGTCGGAAATGAGCTTATACTGGAAAATGCGGTCAAAATTGCAAAAAGTGTTAATAAGCTGATTGTCAGAGTGCCTGTAATTCCTACATTTAACGATACTGTTGAGGAAATTTCGGATATTGCCGCATTTGCAAAAACTCTTGATGGAGTTGACGAGCTTCATCTCCTTGCCTATCATAAATTCGGTACAGGCAAGTACGAAGGTCTCGGCAGAGAATATCCGATGGGGGACATTGAGCCTCCGACAGATGGTAAAATGCTTGAGCTTAAGGAAGCTGTTGAAAAATACGGGCTCAAGTGTCAGATTGGAGGATAAAATATGGATTTTTTACAGGATAAAATGAGAATAATTCAGGAATTTGTTCCGGGTAAACAGGTTACGGTTGCCCATGTAATTGCAAGTCCTGATGAGTCGGTGTTTGAAAAATCACGGATTAAAAGTGTAAAAAGCGGCTCTGCTATAGGAATTTTGAATATTACACCCCCTGAAACCGCAATTGTTGCGGCAGATATATGTCTAAAGGGCGGTGCAGTTGAAATTGACATGATTGACAGAGTAAACGGCACATTAATTATAACAGGAAAAGTATCTGAGGTTGAGGCGGCACTTGCCTCTGCTGTCAGATATACAGAAGAAAAATTAGGTTTTTCGGTATGTGAAATCACAAAAACGTAGCGGTGATATATTGTAGTGTTTTGTAACGCCTAAAACTTTATTTATTGCCGATGATTGCATTGAAAGCTACACCTCACCACCGCCTGTTGGCGGAGCCTCTCCTCAAGGAGAAGCCTTTAAATTCTCGCAACACCTGTTTTTCTTGCTGCCTCGGCTACTGCCTTAGCTACTGCTTTTCCTATTCTTTCATCAAATGCGGCAGGGAGTATATAATTTTCATTAAGCTCGCTGTCATCAACGAGTCCTGCGATTGCATATGCCGCCGCAAGCTTCATTTCATCATTAATGTCACTTGCTCTTACATCAAGAGCACCTCTGAATATTCCGGGGAAGGCACATACATTATTTATCTGGTTCGGAAAATCCGAACGTCCTGTTCCGACAACCTTTGCCCCAGCCTCAAGTGCCTCATCTGGGAAAATTTCAGGTGTAGGGTTTGCCATAGGGAAGCAAATCGCATTTTCAGCCATTGAAGAAACCATTTCCCTTGACACAATATTCGGAGCACTTACACCAATAAATACATCCGCACCACGCATTGCATCTGAGAGGCTTCCACTTAGTTTTTCCTTATTAGTCTTTAGTGAAAGCTCCCTGTGGGCATCGCTTAGTCCTTCCTGTCCCTCATAAATAATACCGAAGCGGTCACACATTACAATATCCCCTATTCCAAGCCTTATAAGAAGATTTGCAATAGCAGTACCTGCCGAGCCTGCACCATTTATTACGCATTTTATATCTTTAATATCCTTTTTTACAACCTTTAGAGCATTTAAAAGTGCCGCACCTACTACAATGGCAGTTCCGTGCTGGTCATCGTGGAATACGGGAATATCACAGATTTCTTTTAACTTTTTCTCAATCTCAAAGCACCTTGGTGCCGCAATATCCTCTAAATTTATACCGCCGAAGCTTCCCGAAATAAGATAAATAGTTTTCACAAGCTCATCTACGTCCTGAGTTTTTATACAAAGAGGAAAAGCGTCAACATCGGCAAATTCCTTAAACAATGCACATTTTCCCTCCATAACGGGCATACCTGCCTCCGGACCGATGTCTCCAAGTCCCAAAACCGCACTGCCGTCTGTTATAACCGCAACTAAATTATTTCTTCTTGTAAGCTCAAAGGATTTATTTATATCCTTATTTATTTCAAGACACGGCTCCGCAACCCCCGGCGTATACGCAAGGGAAAGCTGCTTCTTATTTTTAACGGGTGTTCTTGAAATAACCTCAATCTTCCCGTTCCATTCATAATGCTTTTTAAGTGATTCTTTTCTTATATCCATTTAATCCACCCCTTAGAAAAACAAATGCTCAACCAAAATTTTAATTCCAATCAGGATAAGAACCGTACCACCGACGATTTCTGCCTTACCCTTTAAAATTCCGCCTACCTTTTTTCCTATGTAAACCCCAAAAAAGCAAAGCACAAAGGTAATAATTCCTATTAAAACAGAAGACGAGAAAACAGGAGTAGAAAGTGCCGCAAAGCCTACCCCGACAGCAAGTGCATCAATACTGGTCGCAACTGCCTGAACCGTAAGAACCTTAAATCCCAGCTCCTTTATTTCACAGTTACCATCCTTTTTCATTTCTTCCACAGCCTCAACTATCATTTTAAGTCCTATAAAAAACAAAAGAACAAAGGCAACCCAATGGTCAACTGTTTCTATGTATCCTTTAAAAATGCTTGCGGCAAAAAAGCCTGCAACCGGCATAAAAAACTGAAAAAGAGCATACATAAAGGCAATTAAAAGTGACTTTTTAAAATTTATCCCCTTTATACACATACCGTTTGTGACCGAAACAGAAAATGCGTCCATCGCAAGTCCTATACCTATAAAAAATACTGTAAATAATTCTTTTCCCTGTAACATAAGTCTTATTTGCTCCCCTTTATCTTTTTGTTACTTCTCGGAAATTCCTTTGGTGTTGGTTTAACTTTTTCTATTATAACAATTTTTCTCTTAATATCCGAAAAAGGAATTTCAACCTCTGCTATGTCCTTAATTTTTCCGCCGAGATTTCCAATCATTGACCTTGCCTCTTCAACCTCTTCATCAATATCAAAGGCTTTAAGTGCAATAAAGCATCCGCCGGTCTTTACAAATGGAAGAGCGTACTCGGAGAGTATCTTAAGCGGTGCAACCGCCCTCGACACAGCATAATCGTACTTTTCCCTGTATTTGTTGTTTTTTCCGAATTCCTCGGCTCTTGCGTGAAGTGCCTCTATATTTTTAAGAGAAAGCTTATTTATTACTTCATTTAAAAAATTAACTCTCTTATTAAGTGCATCCAAAAGAGTAAAGAAAGAGTCCTCTCTCATAATTTTAAGCGGAATACCCGGAAAGCCTGCACCTGTGCCTATATCAATAATTTTTATATCTTCACCGCTTTTAATAAATTTTAAAATACTTACAGAATCTAAAAAATGCTTTATACTTATTCCTTCATCATCGGTAATTGCCGTAAGATTAATTTTTTCGTTCCACTGCTTCAAAAGAGATGAATAAACAGAAAATTTTTCGGTTATGCTCTTATTTATATCAAAATTATATTCTTTAATTCCGTCATTAAAAATCTTTTCATTCATAATAAATACCTGCTATATTATTAAAATTAAAAAGGGGCTGTCGCATTAAACATTTTAGTGTATAAATATTCAAAACTGTAGGGGCGATTCACGAATCGCCTGCGGGACATTCAGGAATGTCCCCTACAATAAATGTAATTTTATGCACAATATATGATTAATGTGACAGCCCCTTTTTATAGAAAATGTAAAACTTACGCCTGAGGAGCGTCTACAGGACAAACGTTAGCACAGTTACCGCAATCGATACAAGCATCGCCGTCGATAACATATTTTCCGTCGCCCTCTGTAATACAGGAAACGGGGCATTCGCTTGCACAAGCACCGCACTGTATACAATCATCATTGATAATGTAAGCCATTCTTTTTCACCTCTTTATAACTACTTTATGTATATAATAGCTCATTTTCTTTATTTTGTCAATAGTTTTTAAAATTTCACTCATACCTTTTAAACACAATTAAGGTTTTCCACAGGTTAATAATTTGTGAATAAAATTTTTGACTCATATTTATCAACAGTCCTGTGTATAACATTTTCATCTTTTCAACATAGTTATTAAACTCTAAAAGCATTGTATATCTTAGAATATAAAGGTTATCAACAATATAAACACCCCCTACAACCACCACTACATAATAATATATATTATATATATTTATTTATAAAAAAACACCGCTTAAATTAAAAAAATTATTTGCTTTTTGGTAAAAAATATGGTATAATTATATAATGATATAACTGTAAAAAATGAGGTAATAAAAATGATTATAAATTGTTCAAAAGCACTTCTTTCAGAGACACTTTCAATTGTTTCAAGAGCTGTTTCGGGAAAGTCCAATTTAAGCGTTTTAGAAGGCATTTACTTAAAGGCAGAGGAGGACGGAACTCTTACTCTTATAGGTAACGACCTTGAAATAGGAATTGAAGCTAAAATTAATGCCGATGTTGAAGAAGCAGGAAGAGCCGTGCTTAATTCAAAGACCTTTATTTCCATTGTAAGAAGTCTGCCCTCTGACGATATTACAATCGAAGTCAAGGAAAATAATTTGGCAGTTATAAAAAGCGGAAAGTCAAAATTTGAGATAAACGGTGTTGATCCGATGGAATTTCCTGAGCTTATTAAGGTTGAGTCGGATTATGACGTAGAAATTTCAAATAATTTACTTAAAAATATGATAAATAAAACGGTATTTTCCGTTTCAACAAGCGATATAAAGCCTGTTTTAAAGGGCTGCTTGCTTGAAATTAACGGAAACAAAATGAAGATGGTTGCCGTTGATAAATTCAGAATGGCAATAAGAGAGGAGACTCTTGAAAATGAGCTTCCCGAGAAAAATATTATTATTCCCGAAAAGACTCTAAGCGAGATTTCAAAAATTTTAAAGGACGATGAAAACGTAAGAATTACCTGTAATTCAAAGAATGTTGTTTTCACCTTTGATAATTACCGTCTTGTGAGCCGTCTTATTGAGGGTGAATTTATAAAATATTCATCTGCAATTTCGGATTCCTTTGAGATTGAGCTTGAATGTTCGGCAAGCGACCTCATTGAAACTATTATGAGAGCTTCTCTTATTATGACAAGCGATTCACTTAAAGCTCCGCTTAAATTTAAAATTGCAGGAGATAACATAAATGTTTCATGTGAAACTTCTATAGGTTCATTTGAAGATAATATAAATCTTCCCACAGGAAATGCAAATCTCTTAATAGGCTTTAACAATACATTCTTAATTGACGCACTAAGAGCCTGTGACGAAGAAATGGTTAAGATTAAGTTTAATAAAAATATAAATCCGCTTATAATAACACCTGTTGAAAGTGACAAGTTCTTGTATCTTGTACTTCCTATGAAGATTTAGTATGGAAAAAATCCCTCAGTCAACCTTTGGTTGACAGCTCCCTTTACACAAGGGAGCCGTTGTAGGGGACGAAGATAATAAGAAATATAAATAGTAGGGGCTGATGCCCACATCGTCCCGAGGAAAAAATAAGGTCGAAAAGATGAAGGTAAAAAGCTTAGAACTTAAAAATTTCAGGAATTATGAAAAAGAGAGCTTTGAATTTGACGATAATGTAAATATAATTCACGGCTTTAATGCACAGGGAAAGACTAATATTTTAGAGGCAATTTATCTTTTTTCGCTTGGAAAATCGAACCGCACACAAAGGGATTCAGAGCTTATTAAATTCGGCGAGGAATTTTGTGAGGCGAAAATGGTGTTTGACGATGAAAACAGGGAAAATTTCGCAAAAATATGTATTTCTTCAAAAAAGAAAAAAGCTATATTTGTAAATGATATACCTGTCAGAAAAAACAGCGAGCTTGTGGGAAAATTCAATGCGGTTTACTTTGGTCCTGAGTATCTTGATTTGATAAAGGGAGGGCCGAAAAAGAGAAGAAAAAACATTGATATTATAATAAGTCAGCTCAAAGTTTCGTACTTTTCAGCGGCGTCCGAGCTTAAAAATATTTTAGAGCAAAAGAGTGCCGCACTTAAAAGTGAAAAACAGGACAGGGTTATAATTTCAATATTAAACGACAGACTTTTAGAGGTTTCTGTTTTAATATCAAAGATTCGTTTTGAATATTTAAAGAAGATAGAAAGGCTTTCAGCAAGGCTTCAAAAACAGATTTCCGAAGAAAGAGAGAGCTTTGAAATAAAGTATATATCGGCTGTTGGGTATATAGAAGAATTTGATGAGGAAAAATTCAGAAAAGAGCTAAAGGAAAAGCTTGAAAGAAATTATGAAAAGGAAATTTTCTTAAGAGAGTGCCTAACAGGACCTCACAGGGACGA
>JAZQLM010000186.1:0-4487 GCA_045542655.1 Clostridia bacterium
TCACGCTGTACAAGGTTGAATCCGTCTTTTTCGTCGTAGGTGGCGATTGTGACAGAAGCATTTGAAACCCACGGAACATTCTTCATTTCCGAAAGGTCACCATTTTGAATAAGCGTCTGTGTCACACGGATAGGTGTGGCATGAGTTGCTATAAGTACAGTTTTTCCTTCATTTTCTTTCGCAATTTTTAAAAGCTCACCCATTACCCTCTCGCCAAGCTCTTTTACAGATTCGCCGCCCGTACAGCGAGCATTTCCTATATCTGAAAGCCATACTCCATAATCCTTTTCGTATAACTTCATAATATCGGTAAATTTTTTGCCATCCCACTCTCCTGCTTTGATTTCACGAAGCTGAGGACTTTTTACAATCTCAACCCCAGCAATATCAGAAAAGGATTTACCTGTCTTATATGCCCGTTTTAAGTCACTTGCATAAACCTTATCAACCTTATAATTCTCCAAAATATACTGTGAAGTTCTTTCAGCCTGTAACATACCCCTTTCCTTGAGGTCAGCATCATAATTTCCTGCAAATATTCCGTTATAGTTTGCTTCACTCTCACCATGCCGAACAAGTATAAATGTGGTAATCATTTAATATCCCCCTGTTGAATTATTTCTTACAACTTAAACATTATAGCACAAAACCTTTATTAATTCAAGGAAAAGTTAAAAAATCCTCATCAGCTTTTACTGATAAGGATTTTTATAAATAATAAAACTATAATGTCTTAATATTGGAAAAAGCACTAATTCCCAAATACTTAGCGGTATCTTCAAGCTCTTCTTCAATTCTTAAAAGTCTGTTGTATTTTGCAACTCTGTCTGTTCTTGAAGGTGCACCGGTCTTAATCTGACCTGTATTTAAGGCGACCGCTATATCAGCAATTGTTGTATCCTCTGTTTCACCGCTTCTGTGAGATGTAACAGCGGTATATCCGGCATTTTTAGCCATATTGATTGCATTTATTGTCTCTGTAAGAGTACCAATCTGATTAACCTTTATGAGAATTGAATTTGCAACACCTACATCAATTCCTTTTTTAAGTCTTTTAGTATTTGTTACAAACAAATCGTCACCAACAAGCTGTACTTTGTCACCCAGTCTTGTTGTAAGAGCCTTCCAGCCCTCCCAGTCTTCTTCTGCCATTCCGTCCTCTATAGAGATAATCGGATATTTATTAACCCAGTCATTCCAGAAATCAACCATTTCCTCTCCCGTCAAAAGCCTGTCCGTCTTCCAGAAATAGTATTTTCCGTCTTCACCCTTTTTCTTCGCCTCTTCAAACATTTCGGTAGTTGCCGGATCAAGGGCAATTCTGAAATCGTCATACGGTCTGTATTTTGCTTTTTCTATTGCCTCAACAATAATTTGTACAGCTTCTTCATCACTTTTAAGATTAGGTGCAAAACCACCTTCATCACCAACTGCCGTTGAATACCCCTTTGACTTAAGCAATTTTTTTAGAGTATGAAAAACCTCACTGCACCATCTTAATCCTTCAGAAAAGCTCTCTGCACCAACCGGCATAATCATAAATTCCTGACAGGAAACAGAATTATCTGCATGCTTTCCGCCGTTTATTATGTTCATCATTGGAACAGGGAGAGTTCTTGCACCTACACCGCCGATATACTGATACAAACTGACACCCAGTGCCTTTGCGGCAGCCTTAGCAGTAGCAAGCGATACTCCAAGTATAGCATTTGCCCCGAGACAGGATTTATTTTCTGTGCCATCAAGCTTTACCATAGTTTTATCAATAGCCGCTTGGTCGAGTACATTAAAACCGCATATCGCATCTGCAATTTCATTGTTTACGTTATTTACTGCCTTTAAAACACCGTTTCCAAAATAACGCTTTTCGTCTCCGTCTCTTAGCTCATAGGCTTCAAAAGCTCCCGTAGAAGCACCGGAAGGCACAGCGGCTCTCCCAACACAATCACCCTCCGCATAAACCTCAACCTCTAACGTAGGGTTTCCTCTTGAATCGAGAATTTCTCTTGCCGCTATGCCTTCAATAGCAATATAATCTTTCATTTTGCAACCTCCGAAATAATTTTTACTTATTTTTACCGCATAAATATAAATTATACAGAGGTTTAGATTTTTATTATTTTATTTCTCTTCCGCCATCGCCTATTTCGGAAATGTAAAAAGAAGCCGGATGACCGAATTTATTTTCATACAGCTTGCCTATTTTCTCGACAAACTCATCTATCGAATCCTTTTTGACAACACTGACTGTACAACCGCCAAAGCCTGCACCTGTCATTCTTGAGCCAAGTACTCCGTCGAGCTTTTGTGCTTCATAAGCAAGCAAATCAAGCTCATCACAGCTTACCTCATAATCTTCGGAAAGTGATTTATGAGAAGCATTCATAAGCTCGCCAAATTTTGCAAGCTCACCATTTTTTAGTGCGTTTACACTCTTATGAACTCTGTCACACTCATATACAACGTGCATAATGCGGCGTCTTACAACTTCGTCCTCAATTTTATTCTTATAAATTTCAAAATCACTTATTGAAATATCTGCAAGCTGATTAATTTCCGGCAAATATTTCTTTAAAATATTAAAGCCAGCCTCACATTCGCCTCTTCTTTCATTGTACTTTGAAGAACCAAGTGAATGTTTTTTATTTGTGTTGGAAAGTACCAGTCTGTACTCACCAAGCTCAAGAGGTACAAGCTCATAATCAAGTGTTGCACAATCAAGATATATAGCGTGATTTGCTTTTCCCATAGCCGATGCAAACTGGTCCATAATACCGCAGTTTACACCTATATAGTTATGCTCTGCCTTCTGAGAAATCAGAGCCATTTCTACCATATCTATAGTTTTTTCCTTACCTGTAAGCTCATTAGAGAAGGTTGCAAGACAAAGAGCAGTTGAAACCTCAATCGCCGCAGATGAAGAAAGACCGCCACCGTGAGGTGTTGTATCATCAAATAGAAGGTCACAGCCGCAGATAGGATAGCCCGCCTTCATTAACTCGTCAGCTACTCCAAGCTGATAGTCACCCCATTTTAATTTTCCCTTTAAATTAGGAATTTCCGAAATGCTCGTCTCAACACATACATCCAAATCGGTTGCTCTCATACGGATAATATCGTCTTTTCTCTTTCTTGCAACAATCGTAGTTTTCATTGTAAGAGCAGCCGGAAGAACAGGTCCTCCGCAATAGTCGATATGTTCGCCTATAAGATTAACTCTTCCGGGAGAGGTAAAAACTCTGACAGGCTCTCTGTCATTTCCGTAAAATTCATAAAACATTTCCTGTATCTTTGAAATTTCCATTGATTTTTCCTCCGATTATTCTATGCCCTTGTATTTTTTTAACGCATTTCTTAATTCCTCAGCCTTTTCTTCAGGTGCTGTAGGATTACAGTTAGCCCATGCACCGGTTTCGCTTGAGGCGTTAAATTTTTGTTTGTCCGCACTTCTCATCGGCGGATAAAATTTAACGTGGAAATGGCTATATTCGCTTGTATCTTCTCCGTTTACAGGGTTTTGATACATACACATCATATAAGGTAATGATGTATCAAATAAAGCATCTAAGGTAGCGGTTGTATCTTTTAAGATAGAAGCAAAATTCGTTTTTTGGCTGCCCTTAAGCTCTGTAATATTTTGAATATGCTTTTTTGAAATTATGTACACGCCGTACGGATAATCAGAGAAGAAAGGCAATATAACAGCAAAATCTTCATTTTCCGTTATCACTCTTACATTCTCTTTCAATTCATTTTCAAGAATATCACAAATCAAACATTTTCCTGTTTTTTCAAGATGCTTTTTACTGTTTGAAAGCTCCTCCTGAATTCTTTTCGGAACCTGCGAATAACCGTATATCTGACCATGCGGATGCGGCATTGTAACACCAACCGGCTCACCTTTATTTTCAAACATAAAGATATATTTGATATTTTCGTCTTTTTTCAGCTCCTCAAACCTTTCCTGCCAGAGGTCTACAAGCTCTTCAATATGTTCTACACTAAGCTTTGGAAGTGTAGTTGTATGCTCCGGCGAGTAGAGTATAACCTCACATTTTCCGTAAGAAGGCTTTACCTTGAAAAAGTCTGTTGCAACATCGTCCTCTTTGGGGGGATTTTGTGATAATGCAGGAAAGTCATTATCGTACTTAAATACTTTATAATTTTCCGGAACCTTACCTGAGCCGGGGCAAAACGGACACCAGTCTTTAGGCATCTGAGGTCTGTTCTGTCTGTGTGAAGCGATCATTGTCCAATCGTTTAATAAAGGATTATACCTTAATTCTGCCATTACTATTCACTCCTTATGTTTTAAGCCTCTGCCGGCATAGCAAAAGCATAATTTTCTAAATACCATATAAGTATATAATAATCCTTTATCAATGTCAAAGCGGAATTTTAAGAATTGTACAAAATAACAACAGAATTTAAAATATCGGCATTTTTTTTGAAAAATACATCAAATTTTGCGGTACAATCACTATTTT
>JAZQLM010000187.1:0-3479 GCA_045542655.1 Clostridia bacterium
GGCAAGCACACAAAAAAGACAGGTAAGCGTCTTAAAATCGAAATATTCAAGGTATAAAGCATCAGGCGGTATAATAAAAGCTGTAAGAATTGCAAGCACGGTTGCGACTGTAAGAACAGCGTTTTTGCGTATAAATTCACCTAACATTTTCTATATCCCTCCTTTTAAATTAAAATTAAAAAACAACTCGTATTTTATCATATTTTTTCCGAAATGTCAAAGATTAATATATATATTTTAAGCAGATTTTGCTTGACTTTTTTTGGAATAGGTAATATAATATAAACAGTATGTAAAAATTTAAAGCAAAAGATTAAATCAGAGGTGTAAAAATGCATTGGTCAGAAGCGATAGCTAAAAAAATTATTGACAGAAATCCTAATAAAGAGGAATATGTATGTGCCGCAGGAATCAGTCCTTCGGGTTCAATTCATATAGGAAATTTTCGTGATGTTGCAACAAGCTATTTTGTTGTGAAAGCACTTAGAAAAATGGGTAAAAAAGCAAGACTTTTGTTTTCGTGGGATGAGTTTGACAGATTAAGAAAGGTGCCTGTAAATGTTGCAAAGGCGAAAGAGGGTATGGAACACTATATCGGTTACCCTTACGTTGATGTTGAAAATCCTTTCGATGACAGACCGGAATGTAAGAACTATGCTGAATACTTTGAAGCTGAATTTATGGATTCTATAGATAAATTCGGAATAGATATGGACTACCGCCATCAGGCCCAGATGTACAGAAGCGGTAAATATGCTGAAAATGTTGTTTTTGCACTTAAAAAGCGTAAGGAAATATTTGATATTATTGACAGCTTCAGAACTCAGGAGGCGGAAGAGGGTGAACGTGATGCGTATTATCCTGTTACGATTTACTGTCCTGAATGTCACAGAGATACAACAAAAATACTGTCTTTAAGTGACGATTCAACTGTTGCTGAATTTGAGTGTAAGTGCGGCCACAAGGGAAGCTTTGACTTTACCAAGGACTTTAACTGCAAGCTTGCATGGAAAATTGACTGGCCTATGCGTTGGATGTATGAGGGCGTTGATTTTGAGCCGGGTGGTAAGGACCATGCTGATGTCGGCGGAAGCTACTATACAAGCAGTGTTATTGCAAAGAAAATTTTTGGTTTTGAACCGCCTGTATTTCAGGGCTATGAATTTATCGGTATTAAAGGGCTGACAGGGAAAATGTCCGGTTCATCGGGACTTAACCTTACACCTGAGACACTTTTAAAGCTCTATCAGCCTGAAATTATTCTCTGGCTGTATTCAAAGACCGAGCCTACAAAGGCGTTTGATTTCTGTTTTGATGACGGAATTTTAAGACAGTACTTTGAATTTGACAAAATGTACAATGAGTTTATAAGCGGTGAGGCAAACGAAGCTGTTCAGGGAATAATGTATAATGCTCTTATAGAAAATAAAAAGCTTAATACAGTTCCTATGGGACTTATTGTTCAGCTTGGTTCTGTTGTTGACTTTAATCCTGAAATGCTTGAAACTGTATTTGAAAAGATAGGCACACCTTATAAATACAGCGAGTTTGAGGACAGAATTTCAAGAGCGAGATACTGGCTTGAGCATTGTTCACCCGAGAATATGAATAAGCTCAGAAAGTTAAGAAACTGGGATGTATACGAAGCTCTTACCGAAGAAGAGAAAAAAGAGATTGAAATGCTTCACGGCTATATATCAAAAGGCGGATATTCCCTTGATGATTTGAATTCTGAAATATATGCTATTCCAAAGCGTATTTTCGGTGAAGATATGGATCAGAAACAGCTCAAGGCTATACAGGGTGCGTTCTTTAAAAATGTTTATAAGCTTATTATTGACAAGGAAAAAGGACCGAGACTTTATCTCTTCCTTTACTCAATAAATAAAGATGATTATATCGGACTTCTTGACTTCTCATATCCTAAGACAGAGGAAGAGCTTAATCCTATTGTAGAGGAAGTGGTTGAGGAAGAGCCGAAGGCTAAGAAGAAAATAATTGATGAACCTGATATTATTGAACCGGTTAAGGAACAGATTGATATTGACGAATTTGGAAAAATTGATTTAAGAGTATGTAAGGTTATCAAATGCAGCGATATAAGAAAATCTCATAACTGCTTAAAGCTTGTTTTAGATGACGGAAGCGGTAAGGAGAGAACTATTGTATCAAGCATAAAAGAAGAATATACCAAGGAAGAGCTTATAGGTAAAAAGATTATCGTTGTTGCAAATCTCCAGCCGGCAAGATTCAGCGGTGTTCAGAGTGACGGTATGTTGCTTGCTGCAACCAATAATTCCTGTGGCTGTAATATAATATTTGTTGATGATTCTATTCCTACGGGAACATCGGTTAGATAGTTTTAAAAATGGCGGTGTGAAAAAAGTTCTTTTTGCACCGCTTATTTTAATTAAGGAGTGATAGAATGAATTTGTCAAATCCGTCCGAGCTTAAAGCAGTTATAGAAAGACACGGTTTTTCTTTTTCAAAGAGTCTCGGCCAGAATTTTTTGATTGATGGAAACGTACTAAGTACGATAGTTGAAAAATCGGGAGTTAATAAGGAAACTGCTGTTCTTGAAGTAGGACCGGGTGCAGGGGTGCTTACAAGAGAGCTTGCGATGCGTTCAAAAAAGACGGTTGCTGTAGAGATTGACAAGGCGTTAGTCCCTGTTCTTAATGATACTCTGTCCGACCTTGAAAATGTAAAGGTAATAAATGAAGATATTTTAAAGGTTGATTTAGCTGAGCTGTTTGAAAAGGAATTTTCGGGTATACCGGTGATAGTGGTTGCAAATCTTCCCTATTATATAACAACTCCTGTTATTATGAAGCTTTTAGAATTTGACAGAAGGATTGATGCTGTGACGGTAATGGTTCAAAAAGAGGTTGCTCTGCGTATGGCAGCCCCCTCAGGTGGCAAAGACTACGGTGCATTGTCTGTTGCAGTTCAATTCTATTCGGAACCTGAAATAATAGCAAAAGCTGAGCCTTCCTGTTTTATGCCTCAGCCTAAGGTTTCTTCCACTGTTATAAAAATGGAAATATTTAAAGAGGAAAAGTATAAGGTGAAGGATAAGGAGTTTTTCTTTAAGGTAGTAAAATCAGCATTCGGACAAAGAAGAAAAACTTTGGTTAATGCTCTTTCAAACAGTCCGTATCTGCCTCTTGATAAAAATAAGGTGACAGAAGTTCTTTTGAAAATGGGACTTGATGAGAGAATACGAGGAGAAAAACTCTCGATTGAGCAGTTTGCGGAGCTTTCTGATAAGCTCAGAGGATAATATGTAATAAAAAATGTGGCTGTAAATTTTTACAACCACATTTTTTATTATAGGCAATATTTTAGTTTTCCTTATTTTCTTTTGCCATCTGAAGCTTATGATGTCTACGCATTTTAACTTCATCTGACATAGGCTTAATGTCACCGGCAGCCATAAGAGCCTGTCTTGTGAGAAGCGGACCTACCAGTTCATAAAT
>JAZQLM010000188.1:0-3381 GCA_045542655.1 Clostridia bacterium
CCTACGATAAAAGGCAGAAACAATTAATTTTGTTTCTGTCTTTTAAAATTACCGTTTTGTAAAACAAATTTTTCAAAAATATTAAACAAAATTTTCTATATAATTTTGGTTATTATTTTTGAAACACAAAATATATGGGGATATTATACAAAAGGTAGACAATATATGGGTATCTGAATGGAAAAATCGCTAAAATCCTTGAAATAAGCGAAAAAATTCAAAAAAAGACTTGATTTTTCCGGCGATTTGTAGTAAAATAGACGAGCGTGACAAAGACATACGATGATTCCGGAGGTGGCAAACCCGCTTCGCTTGGCGGTGTTTGGAAATTTCGGAGGAGATTGTCCGGTTTTAAAAAGCGGGCGGAAAGGTCACCTTTCAATTTAATACTGTAATACTCCAAAGTCATAGATGCTGCTGTGTCTTGTGGGGGTATTATGTGTGTTATGCCCCGAAACCGTTGCCGATACAGGCGGAGAAGGTTCGGGTTTTATTATACGGCTGTGAGATACGCCCGGCACAGTGTAATTTAAAAAATGCCGAAAATCAAGGCATTGGCGAAATTTATTAAGGAGGGTATAGCATGGCAGCAGAGAAAATCAGAATTAGACTTAAGGCTTATGATCACAATCTTATCGACCAGAGTGCTGAAAAGATTGTTGAGACAGCCAAGAGAACGGGAGCAAAGGTATCAGGTCCGATTCCGCTTCCGACAAAGAAAGAGGTTGTAACAATCCTCAGAGCTGTTCACAAGTACAAGGATTCAAGAGAGCAGTTTGAACTCAGAACTCACAAAAGACTCATTGATGTTCTTGCACCGAACGCAAAGACAATTGACGCTTTAAAGCATCTGGATTTACCGGCCGGAGTTGACATCGAGCTTAAAATTTAGTTTGAGCTGAAATTAAATCGGTAAAAAAATCTAAGGTCACGTTGGCTTAAATAAAAGTCAACCAATAACCCGCATGTAAGTTCATTATTGAACCGATGCGTGTGAATAGGAGGAAAAAATTATGAAAAAAGGAATCTTAGGCAAAAAAATCGGTATGACACAGATTTTTGCAGAAGACGGAAGACTTATTCCGGTAACTGTTGTTGAAGCAGGTCCTTGCAGCGTTGTTCAGAAGAAAACTGTTGAAAAAGACGGTTACAGTGCTGTTCAGGTTGGTTTCGGCGACAAGAAAGAAAAGAACACCAACAAACCCATGAAAGGTCATTTTGCTAAAGCAGGCGTTGCTGTTAAGCGTTACTTGAGAGAATTAAAGCTTGACAATGCTGAAGAAATGAACGTGGGCGACGTTATCAAGGTTGATGTTTTTGAAGCAGGTGAAATGCTTGACGTAACAGGAACCAGCAAAGGTCACGGATACGCAGGCACAGTAAAGAGATGGGGAACACACCGTGGTCCTATGTCTCACGGTTCACATTATCACAGAGGCCCCGGTTCATTGGGTGCTTGTTCATCACCGTCAAGAGTTTATAAGGGAAAGAAGCTTCCCGGTCACTTCGGTGTGGATAAGGTTACAATTCAGAACCTTGATTTGGTAAAAGTTGATACAGAACGCAATCTCCTTTTGATAAAGGGTTCAGTTCCCGGACCAAAAGGCGGCTTGCTCGTTATAAAGAACGCAGTAAAGGCTAAGGCCTAACATTTGGAGAGAGGAGGATTTAAGATATGCCAACGGTAGCATTATATAACACAGACGGTAAAAAAGTCGGTGATATAGAATTAAACGAAAGTGTGTTCGGTGCTGAGATAAGACCTGACGTTATGCACGAGGTAGTAGTAAACTACTTAGCAAACCAGAGACAGGGTACACAGAGCACCAAAACACGTACAGAAGTCAGAGGCGGTGGAATTAAGCCTTGGAGACAGAAGGGTACAGGCCGTGCAAGACAGGGTAGTATCCGTGCTCCACAGTGGGTAGGCGGCGGTGTTGCTCTCGGTCCGAAGCCAAGAGATTACAGATACGCTGTGAATAAAAAAGTCAGAAGACTTGCTCTTAAGTCAGCTTTATCTTCTAAGGTAGTTGACGGCGATATTATCGTTTTGGAGAATCTTAAGCTTGATTCTATCAAAACAAAGCAGATTACTGCAATTTTAAACAATCTCGAAGTAAACAACGAAAAAGCTTTGATTGTTCTTCCTGAAAATGATAAAAACGTAGTTTTATCTGCAAGAAACATTAAAGGTGTTGCAACAACTTATGTAGGTGCAATCAATACTTACGAGGTATTAAAATACACCAAATGTATAATAGTTAAAGATGCGGTAGCAAAACTTGAGGAGGTGTACGCATAATGAATTTAACTGCTCATGATATTATAAAAAGACCTATAATCACAGAACAGAGCATGGATCAGGTTGCGGACAAGAAATATACTTTCGAGGTTGAGAAATCCGCAAACAAAATTCAGATTAAAAAAGCTGTTGAAGAAATCTTCAAAGTAAAGGTTGAGAAGGTTACAACAATCAACTATATCGGCAAACCTAAGAGAATGGGTGTTCATCAGGGCAAAAGAGCTGATTGGAAAAAAGCTGTTGTAAAGCTTACTGCTGACAGCAAAACGATTGAGCTTTTTGAAAACTAATCTGATGGAAAAAGTATTAAGATAAGGAGATAATATAATGGGAATCAGAAAATATAATCCTACGACGCCTTCGCTTCGTCAGATGACTGTTTCTACATTTGAAGAAATCGATAAAGTGGCTCCTGAGAAATCACTTCTTCGTCCTCTTCACAGCAAAGCAGGCCGTAACTCTTACGGAAGAATTACAGTCAGACATCGTGGCGGCGGTGCAAAAAGAAAATACAGAGTTATAGATTTCAAGAGATACAAAGACGAATGCAAAGCAACAGTTCTTTCTATCGAATACGATCCGAACCGTAGTGCAAACATCGCTCTTATCCAGTATGAAGACGGAGTAAAGACATACATCATAGCTCCTCTCGGACTTAAAAAAGGCGACGTTGTAGAATCAGGTAAGGGTGCAGATATTAAGCCGGGTAACGTACTTGAGCTTAATGACATTCCGGTAGGTACACTTATCTACTGTGTAGAGCTTAACCCCGGTAAGGGAGCACAGCTCGTAAGATCTGCAGGAACATTTGCTCAGCTTATGGCAAAAGAAAACGGTTATGCACAGGTAAGACTTCCATCCGGTGAAGTAAGACTTGTAAGACTTAACTGTAGAGCTGCAATCGGTCAGGTTGGTAATGCTGATTACGAAAACATCAACATCGGTAAAGCAGGTAGAAAGCGTCATATGGGCTTCAGACCCACAGTTCGTGGTGTTGTTATGAACCCGAATGACCATCCTCACGGCGGTGGTGAAGGTAAGTCACCTATCGGTAGACCAAGCCCTGTTACACCTTGGGG
>JAZQLM010000189.1:0-2160 GCA_045542655.1 Clostridia bacterium
AGATAGATTTCGCTGTTGTTGCACCTGACGATCCCCTTGTACTCGGTGCGGTTGACGCTCTTGAAGAAAAGGGTATCCCCTGCTTCGGTCCTGATAAAAATGCGGCAATAATTGAGGGAAGTAAGGTTTTCTCTAAAAATCTTATGAAGAAATACAATATTCCCACCGCAAAGTATGAGGTTTTTTCAGACAAGGAAAGTGCTTTAAAATATCTTGACGATGCCCCAATTCCAACAGTTATAAAGGCTGACGGTCTTGCACTCGGTAAAGGCGTTATCATTGCCGAAACAAGAGATGCCGCAAAAGAGGCCGTTAAAATGATGATGGAGGATAAGGTTTTCGGTGAGAGCGGCTCTAATGTCGTAATCGAAGAATTTCTTACAGGTCCTGAGGTATCTGTCCTTTCATTTACGGATGGAAAGACTGTTGTTCCTATGATTTCATCAATGGACCACAAGCGTGCTCTTGACGGTGATAACGGTCTTAACACCGGCGGTATGGGTACAATTGCACCAAATCCTTATTACACAGAGAAAATCGCAAAGGAATGTATGGAAAAAATCTTTATCCCTACAATCGAAGCGATGAAAGCCGAGGGCAGAACCTTTAAGGGTTGTCTGTATTTCGGACTTATGCTCACAAAGGACGGTCCTAAGGTTATTGAATACAACTGCCGTTTCGGCGATCCCGAAACTCAGGTTGTTCTCCCTCTTTTAGAAAGCGATCTGCTTGACATTATGATGAGCGTTCAAAAGGGTACTCTTTCAGAGGATGAGGTTAAGTTTTCAGATAAAGCGGCTTGCTGCGTAGTTATGGCCTCTAAGGGTTATCCCGGAAAGTATGAAACCGGCTATCCCATCACCTTTAATGACGGTGACGAGGGAATTTATGTGGCAGGTGCAAAGCTGGAGGATGGCGTTTTAAAGACTTCGGGCGGACGTGTACTTGGTGTAACCGCTGTCGGAAACTGCCTTAACTGTGCAATTAAAAATGCTTATAAAAGAGTAGAAACTGTTCACTTTGACAATGCTTACTACCGCAGTGACATCGGTCAAAAAGCATTAAATGCGGAGGTATAAAAGATTTATGGTTTACAGAATTTATGTAGAAAAGAAAAAAGAGCTTGCCTTTGAAGCGGCAGGACTTAAGTCCGACCTTGTTAATTTGCTCGGCATAAAAGGGTTAAAGGACTTAAGATTACTTAACAGATACGATGCAGAAAACATCAGCGAGGAGCTTTTTGACTATGCCGTTAAAACTGTATTTTCAGAGCCTCAGCTTGATGTAGTATATAAGGATATTCCGTCGGGCGGTGATTTTAAATTCGCAGTTGAATTTCTGCCCGGTCAGTTTGACCAGAGGGCGGCTTCCGCTGAGGAATGTATTCAGATTATCTCTCAGGGCGAACGTCCCACAGTAAAAAGTGCAAAGGTTTATATCCTCTCCGGCGACATTTCTGAGGGAGAGCTTGAGGAAATCAAAAAATACGTTATCAACCCCGTTGAAGCAAGAGAAGCTTCACTTGATACCTTAAACACCCTGAAAACAGAATACGAAATCCCCACAGAGGTTAAAACTCTTGACGGATTTATTTCACTTTCAGAGGATGGACTTAAAAGCTTTATAGCAGAAAACGGTCTTGCAATGGACCTTGACGATATAAAGTTCTGTCAGAGCTATTTTGCAGGCGAAAAAAGAAACCCGACTATCACCGAAATAAAGATGATAGATACATACTGGTCAGACCACTGCCGTCACACAACATTCCTCACCACTATAGACAGTGCTGAATTTGAGGATGCTGAAATTGAGGCGGCTTACGAAGAATATCTTAAAACAAGAGAAGCTATCGGCCGTACAAAGCCTATAAATCTTATGGATATTGCAACTGTTGCGGTAAGATATTTAAAGAAGGAGCATAAGCTCGACAAGCTTGACGAGAGTGAAGAAATCAATGCTTGTACCGTTAAGGTTGACGTAAATATTGGCGGGGAAACCGAAAAATGGCTTCTTCTATTTAAGAATGAAACACACAACCATCCTACAGAAATTGAGCCGTTCGGCGGTGCTGCAACTTGTATCGGCGGTGCTATCCGTGATCCGCTCTCAGGAAGAGCCTATGTATATGCGGCTATGCGTGTAACAGGTGCAGGAAATCCC
>JAZQLM010000190.1:0-3119 GCA_045542655.1 Clostridia bacterium
AAAAAACAATCCCCGTGCTCTTGATGAGGTGGCACTTTGTGAGATTTACAAAAAACACGGGTTTTCTGCCGAGTCTTGTAATAATGTAAAAATAGCCATTGAAAAGGCAAAAGTAAATTGTGATATGGTTGTGATTTTCGGTTCGCTGTATCTGTAGAAGGATTTGAATACAGAGGGACATTAAGCATCTCCTTTTTTCTTTTTATCGAAAACAAATGTTATAATAGGTACATACTTTATAAAATATGACTAAAAATTAAAAAATAATGAATAAATATACAAAAACTATTGCATTTTTTGTAAAAATATGCTTTAATATATGTATAATTATACAAAATATGAGGTGGCATAGGTAATGTTTAAGGTTTTCATTGACGGAAGTGCGGGAACAACAGGTCTCAGGATATACGAGAGACTTAGTGAAAGAGACGATATTGAGCTTATAAAGATTGACGAAGAGGACAGAAAAAAGCTTGATGTGAGAAAAGCGGCAATCGAGAGTGCGGATGCTGCATTTTTGTGTCTTCCCGACAGTGCGGCAATTGAAATTGTTGAGGCGGTTAAGGGTTCAGATACAAAAATACTTGATACTTCAACGGCTCACAGAACAAATGAGGGGTGGGCATACGGTTTTCCGGTGCTTTCGCCAGAGTTCAGGGAAAAAATAATAGGTTCAAAAAGAACAGCAGTACCGGGTTGTCACGCAAGCGGATTTATCTCACTTGTATATCCGCTTATAAAATCGGGAATTATGCCGAAGGATTATCCGGTTGCGGCACATTCCCTTACAGGATATTCGGGCGGCGGTAAAAAAATGATAGCTGAATACGAAGCAGATGAACGTGACATAGAGCTTTCAAGTCCAAGACAGTATGGACTTTTGCAGAAGCATAAGCATTTGCCCGAAATGACAAAAATATGTTCCCTTGAGTCTGAGCCGTTCTTTTCGCCGATAGTTGCGGATTTTTACAGCGGAATGACGGTTACTGTTCCGGTATTTTCGAGGCTTCTTAATAAAAAAGTAACTGCAAAGGATATATATGATATTTTTGCCGAGCATTACGAGGGGGCGGCAACCGTAAAAACTGCACCTTTTGGTATGGACGGATTTTTAGGCACAAACAATCTTTCGTTTAATGACGGAATGGAGATTATAGTGAGCGGAAACGATGAGAGAATACTTCTTGCTTCAAGATTTGATAATCTCGGCAAGGGAAGCTCGGGAGCGGCTGTTCAGTGTCTTAATCTTATGCTTGGAACAGAAGAGACAAAAGGACTTGTAATTTGAGGTTTGGAGGATTTTTAAAATGAATTTTGAGATAATAAACGGCGGTGTGTGTGCTGCAAAAGGCTTTAAGGCGGGCGGTGTTCATGCCGGAATACGGAAAAATAAAAGTAAAAAGGATTTGTCATTGATTTTAAGTGATAAAAAAGCGGCGGCGGCAAGTGTTTATACACTTAATCTTGTTAAGGGTGCACCTATTGCCGTTACAAAAAAGAATATAGAGGACGGATATGCACAGGCAATAATCTGCAACAGCGGAAATGCAAATACCTGTAATGCGGACGGAATTTTTATTGCGGAGAAAATGTGCGAGCTTACAGGAATTACCTTGGGAATAGATAAGTCGGATGTAATCGTTGCATCAACAGGTGTTATCGGGCAGCCTCTTTCTATTGAGCCGATTGAAAATGCTATGGAAGCTCTTAAAAATTCACTTTCATATGACGGAAGCTTAGCTGCTGCTGAGGGAATTATGACAACCGATACAAAGGTAAAGGAAATTGCCGTTAAATTTGATATTGACGGAAAAGAGGTTAAAATAGGCGGAATTGCAAAGGGTTCGGGAATGATTCATCCTAATATGGCGACAATGCTTGTATTTATTACTACCGACTGTGCAATTACTTCCGAAATGCTCAAAAGAGCACTAAGCAACGATGTGCAGGATTCCTTTAATATGATAAGTGTTGATGGTGATACATCAACTAATGATATGGTAAGTGTAATGGCAAACAGTATGGCTGAAAACAAGCTTATTGACAGCGAGGGAGAGGCGTATGACAAATTCTGCGAAGCACTTTCTGTTATAACAAAAACTCTCTGCAAAGCGATTGCAAAGGACGGAGAGGGAGCGACAAAGCTTCTTGAATGTAATGTCGAGGGCGGAAAGGACGAGCTTAATGCAAAAATTATTGCAAAGAGTGTTGTTTGTTCATCTCTTTTAAAGGCCGCTATGTTCGGAAAGGATGCCAATTGGGGAAGAATTCTGTGTGCGATAGGCTACAGCGGTGCATACTGCGATGTGGAAAAGGTTGCGGTAAGCCTTGAGTCGGAAAACGGTAGTATAAAGGTTTGCGAAAACGGAAGCGGTGTTGATTTTGATGAAGAATTGGCACTTAAAATTCTTATACCGGATGAAATAAAAATCAATATTACACTTGGTGACGGAGAAGCAAGTGCTACAGCATGGGGCTGTGACTTGACATATGATTATGTTAAGATAAACGGAGATTACAGAACTTAAGTTGAAAAATCAGATAGCAAAAGGAGAGTAAAATATGTTTACCGAAAATTCAGACAGAGCAGAAGTGCTTGTTGAGGCACTTCCCTACATACAGAAATATTACGGAAAGGTTGTTGTTGTAAAGTACGGCGGCAATGCAATGATAAATGAGAATTTAAAGAATGCAGTAATGCGTGATATAGTGCTTTTATCCCTTGTTGGTGTTAAGGTTGTGCTTGTTCACGGCGGCGGTCCTGAAATTACTGAAATGCTTCAGAAAGTAGGCAAAGAATCAAAATTCTATAACGGTCTTCGCGTAACTGATGAAGAGACAGCAAAAATCGTACAGATGGTGCTTGCAGGTAAAATCAATAAAAACCTTGTAAATCTTCTTCAGAATATCGGTGGCAAGGCTATCGGTCTTTCAGGTATGGACGGAAACCTTATTGAAGCAAAACCTGTTGACCTTGAAAATTTAGGTTATGTGGGTGAAATTACAAATATCAACACACAGCCCATACTCGACGTACTTGAAAAAGGTTATATTCCCGTTGTTTCAACTGTAGGATGTGACAACGAAGGAAATGTTTATAACATCAACGCTGACACAGC
>JAZQLM010000191.1:0-6608 GCA_045542655.1 Clostridia bacterium
TGAGGGTGATGAGCTTTTGCTCTATATAAATGATGAATTTTTTGAAACAAAAAAGGAAAAAGTTTTTGATTCAAAAATGCCTGAGTTAAAAATCATCTACGAGGACGAAAATATCCTCGTTTCGGACAAGCCAAAGGGAATATCTGCTCACTCAGACGGTGACGGCAGGGAAAACCTTATTGACAATGTAAGGAAGTATCTGTATTTAAAGGGCGAATACAAGCCGGAAGAGGAGCATTTTTTCGCACCTCAGCTTTGTCACAGAATTGATAAAAACACCTCAGGACTTGTAATTGCCGCTAAAAACGCAGAAGCACTGAGAATTATAAATGAAAAGATTAAAAACCGTGAAATAAGAAAGCTGTATCTGCTTCGTGCAGAGGGTGAATTTAAAGAAAAATGCGGTCAGATTTCGGGGTATATTAAAAAGGATGAGGGAACAAATAAGGTTGATTTTTCGTTTAAACCTTTTGAGGGAGCGAAAAAATCGGTTACTGAATATACGGTTTTAGACAGCGGTGAGGTTATTGCAGAGCTGAAAACGGGAAGAACTCATCAGATAAGGGCAGGCTTTGCAGCAATAGGTCATCCGCTTGTGGGTGACGTGAAATACGGAGCTAAGAAAAACGGAAAAAAGACATATCAAAATCTTTGTGCAGTAAAAATAATATTTGATTTTAAGACGGATGCAGGTATCTTGAATTATCTTAAAGGCTTGGAGGTATCGGCAAAATAAAGTAAGGAATAAGGAGGAATGAGCTTTGGAATGGACAAAAGAGCAGAAAGCGGCGATAGACTTCAGAGAAAATAAAAATCTTCTGCTTGCGGCAGCGGCAGGTTCGGGTAAGACTGCGGTTTTGGTTGAAAGAATTTTAAGGCTCATTACCGATGAGGAAAATCCTGTGAAGGTCAGCTCACTTTTGGTTCTTACATTTACTGAGGCGGCTGCTGCGGAAATGAAGAGAAAAATCAAGTCAGCGATACGCCGTGAGCTTGAAAAAAATCCTGATAACGAGCTGCTTCAGGCCCAGAGTATGCTTATATCCTCTGCATCAATTTCTACCATTGATTCTTTTTGCAAGAAGAAACTTACCGAATATATTCATATGACAGATATACCATCTGATTTTTCGGTTATATCGGAGACCGAAGCAGACATACTTTTAAAGCAGGCAATTGATGAGGTTTTAGAAAGGTATTATTCAAAAATAGATGTTCTTCCGTCCTTTAAAGAGCTTTGTATGAGCATAGGAAGTGCAAAAAATAATATTCAGATGAAAGAAATGCTTACGGATTTATATAAATTTTCCGAGAGTATGCCGTACCCTGCAAAGTGGCTTAATGCTTCCGTGAAAAATTACGGATTTCTTGCGAAAAACAAGAAAAACCCCGATGTGTGGCAAAAACTTCTTTCAGATGAGCTTAAGTCACTGAAAAATGATGCGGAGGAATGTATTGATACAATATTTTCGGTTATAAAAGAGCTTCCGAAAGAGCATAAGTATTATTCGTTCTACAGTGCCGAGTGTGAAGTGTTAACGGCTCTTTTAAAAGAATTTGAAGAAAATGCCTATGAGGATAATTCCTTTAAAATAAGAAGCTTTGCATTCCCTGCAAAGGTAAGAACGCAGAAGACGTATCCTGAAGAGGAAGCAAAGGCGGATTCGTTAAGGGATAGCTTAAAGGATATTTTTGAAAAGATAAAGACTGTTCTAAATTCTTCGTCAGAGGAATTTATATCACTTTCACCCAAGCTTTTTAAAAGAATAAAGACACTTAAAAATATCGTTTTGTGCATAAGACGAAAATACAAAAAATTGAAACGTGAAAAGAGCGGACTTACGTTTTCTGATTTAGAACACGAATTTTTGAATTTAATCTCAGACTATAGGTGTCAGCCGACAAAGGTTGCGATGGAGCTTAGAGATAAGTACACGGAAATTCTGCTTGACGAATATCAGGATACAAATAATATTCAGGACGAGATTTTCAGGCTTATTTCAAGGGACAATAAGAATATATTTATGGTCGGCGACTTAAAGCAGAGCATCTATAAATTCAGAAATGCTGTGCCTAAGCTTTTTTCGGATAAATACAAGTTATATGCAGAGGAGCCTGAAAAGGGCGGACTTATAAGGCTGTTTAAGAATTTCAGAAGCCGTATTGAGGTGGTTTCAACTGTAAATTATGTATTTTCGGGGATTATGTCAGAGCCTCTCGGAGATATTTTATATAACGAAGAAGAATATCTCATAAGGGGAGCGGACTACCCTGAAGCAAAGGATGACAGCTATGAAACAGAGTATTATATTATAAGAAGCTCCGGTGAAGACGAGGACGATGCTGTTGATTTAAAGGAAGCGGAGGCAGATTTTATAGCAAGCCGCATTTCGGAGCTTATAAGGAGCGGTTTTGAGGTATATGATGCAAAGGAGGACAGGCTGCGTCCGATAGAATATCGTGACATAGTAGTTCTTCTCAGAAACCGCTCATCTGCACCTGTTATTGAAGCGGTGCTTGAAGAAAGCTCAATCCCTGTTTATACCGACACAGGAAAAAGCTATTTAAGCTCAAGAGAGGTTAGTATTGTGCTTTCCTTCTTGAGTATAATTGATAATCCGTATCAGGATATACCTTTAATTGCAGTTATGCGTTCGCCATTTTTCTCATTTTCAAATGAACAGCTTGCAAAAATAAGACTCGAAAAAAAGAGTGCATATTTTTATGAGGCGGTTGTGACAGCGGCTGAAAACGGAGACAAATTGGCGGAACATTTCGTGAGAGAGCTTGATTATCTAAGAAAAACGGCAGAAAATTCAAGCATTTATAAAATTCTTATTATGATTTACGAAAGATACGATTACCTTTCGCTTATAAGTCTTATGAGCTTTCCTGAGCTTAGACGGGCAAATTTAAGACTTTTAATGCTTCGTGCCATTGAATTTGAAAAAACGAAGCTTACGGGACTATTCGGTTTTATGAGTTATCTTGACGGAATAAAGGCGGCTGAAAAGGATTTAACGCCTGCAAAGGTTATGACAGAGAGCGAAAATGTAGTCAGGATTATGACTGTTCATAAGTCAAAAGGGCTCGAATTTCCTGTGGTATTTCTTTCGGATACGGTACATAAATTTAATACCTCAGATGTCAGAAGAAGCGTTTTGTGGCACGAGGAGGCAGGTATTTCAATTCCTTGTACCGATGTTGAAAACAGGATAAATTATCCGTCACTGCCTGAACGTATGCTTAAAAATATAAAGACGAGAGAGCAAAAGGCCGAGGAAATGCGTCTTTTATATGTTGCACTTACAAGGGCAAGGGAAAAGCTTATTATAACATCTGTATCGGATAAAAAGCTTAAAAATGTAAAGCCCCCGCTTTTAAACGGAGAAAAAAAGCCTGTCTGTGCCGAGCTTAAAACGGCAAATTCCTTTGGCGAATGGCTTTTTTCTATCCTTGCACTGCATAAGGCTTCAAAGGAGATAAGAGACTATTTCGGGTTTTGCGGCTCAGATATTTTATATGATAATTCAAGGCTTAAAACAGGGGTAGTTGAAGCCTCTGAAAATATAGGAAAAAGTATATTGGATATAGAAAATTCCCCTGAAGAGTATGAAATGGAATTTAATGAGCGGTGTGAGGAAATTCTGTCGTTCAGACCTGAAAAAAATGAGGGTATACCTATTAAGGTAACAGTCAGTGAGGTGAAAAGACGGCTTGCGGAGGATGAAAGTCATACTGTTTATCTTTCAGGTGCGAAAAATATTTATCTTAAGGAAAAAAGCGAATTTTCAGCAGCCGAGAGAGGTACGATAACACACTTTGTACTTCAGTATATTGATGAAAAGACAATAAATTCCGAGGAAGAGCTTAAAGCAGTGCTTGAAAAGGCGGAAGAGGAAGGTGTTATTTCAAAGGCACAAAGAGAAATAACGGACATCCCTGCGATAATGAGATTTTTAAACAGCGAGCTTGGGAAACGTCTTAAAAACAGTGTTTATGCACAAAAGGAGTTTAGCTTTTATTCCGAAAAAAGAGCAGATGAAATATACAGCGGATTGTCGCAAAAGGGCGGAGAAAGTCCGGTGCTGCTTCAAGGAACAATAGATTGCTTCTTTGAGGAACCGGACGGAAGGCTTGTTCTTCTCGATTATAAAACAGATAATATAAAAAAAGAGGAAGCAGGAAAGAGAGCAAAGGAATATAGGGTGCAGCTTGACTGCTATAAAGAGGCTTTAGAGAAAATTAACAAAAGAAAGGTTGACGAGAGTTACCTGTACTTTTTAAGCTGCGGTGAAGCGGTAAAAATTCAGTAATTAGAGGAGGAAAACAGATGAGAGTACTACTTCTTACGGTTACGACCGGTCAGGGACATAATCAGGCGGCAAAGTCGCTTTGTGAGTGCTTTGAGGAACGTGGAATAAATAATATATATCTTGATGTATTTGAATATATAAATCCTGTGCTAAAGGAGGCACTTTCGTACGGCTATCTTATGAGTACAAAGAGATTTTCAAAGCTTTACGGAAAGGTTTACGGCTTTGTTGAGCAGGGTGCAGATAAGGAACGTCATATGCTTAAGATTACAAGTAATATTATGGCGAAGAAGTTAGTTGGATTTATTGAGGAATACAGACCTGATACTATTGTCTGCACACATGTCTTTTCAGCACTTTTGATTTCTGCGATAAAGCACAGAATAAAGTCATCCGTAAAGATGGTTGGAATTGTAACCGATTTTACCATCCATCCGCTTTGGGAACATACTAATATTGATTATTATATTACAGCGAGTGAGCTGCTTAACAATCAGGCAGAGAAAAAAGGTATAGCCAAAGAAAAGCTTTGTCCTATAGGAATACCGATAAAACCTGAGTTTGCGAAGAAAACGGATAAAAAGGAAGCGAGAAAAATTCTCGGACTTGACGATAAGAGAACAATACTTGTAATGAGCGGTTCTATGGGGTATGGCAAGGTGGAGACGATTATTGAGGAGCTTGACAGGTCAAGTCTTGATTTTCAAATGGTGTCGATTTGCGGATATAATGAGAAGCTTTACAGGCGGCTCAGTAAAAAGAATACCGAAAAGACACTTGTAAATCTTTCGTTTACCGACAAGGTGGATTTATATATGGATGCCTGTGACTGTGTTGTTACAAAGCCGGGGGGACTTACCACGAGTGAGGCACTTGCAAAGGGTGTGCCGATGATAATGATAAACCCCATACCGGGACAGGAGGACAGAAATGTTGAATTTCTTTTAAACAACGGAGCGGCACTTAAGGTCAGCAAAACATTCTCGGTTGACGATGCTGTTTATCAGCTGTTTTCCAATACCGAGAGGCTGAAAACGCTCAAAGAAACTGTTGCTTTTTTGGGTAAGCCTGATTCAACAAGGGATTTTGTTGAGTTTGTGCTAAGTCATGAAAAAGACTAAAAATAAAGGAGCATAAAAAGGATGAAGCTTATTGACGGCAGATGTGGTGAATTGTATACGGTTAAAGGAATGGAGCTTGAACACGGAATAAAGAGGCGGCTTGAAATTCTCGGACTTACGCATAATTCTGAGGTTTTGATTTTGAATACAAAAAGAAATGGTTCAATGATTATAAGGGTAAGAGGAACAAGGTTTGCACTCGGCGAAAAAATTGCAAAGGGGATTACTGTAGATGAATGCTGAAAAAATTGCTGAAACAAAAGCTATAAAGGAAAATGAATTAAATGTTGCATTTATCGGCAACCCCAATTGCGGAAAAACAACTCTATTTAACGCTTATACAGGGGCAAGACTTAAGGTTGCAAACTGGCCGGGGGTTACTGTTGAAAAAAAAGAGGGGAATGCAGTTTATCACGGACATAAATACAGGCTTGTGGACCTTCCGGGGATTTACTCACTTACTTCGTACACGATGGAAGAAATCTTGTCGAGAGAATATATAATACATGGTGATGTGGATGTTATTGTAGATGTGGCGGACGCTTCGTCGCTTGAGAGAAGTCTTTATCTTACTCTTCAGCTTATTGAACTTGGAAAGCCTGTTGTACTTGCACTTAATATGATGGATATTGTGGAGGAGCGTGGTATGGAAATAGACCTTCACAGGCTTCCCGAAATGCTTGGAATACCTGTTGTTCCTGTTTGCGGAAGAAAGAAAACAGGTCTTAATATTTTGATGCACGCAGCCTTTCATCATAAGGATAAGCTGACCGATCCAACAGAACACCACCACGAGGCAGGAAATCATATACACGACCATCACGGCGAATTTGTTGTGGTTTACAGTGATGAAATCGAGGATAAGATTGATAAGGTCACAGAGCTTTTGGAGCTTAAATATCCCGATATGATAAACTATCGGTGGCACGCTATTAAAATTCTTGAACAGGATGAGGAAATATTAAAAAAATATCCTCTTAATACCAAGGGGATTATTGAACATAGCTATGAAACAGAGATTATAAATCAGAAATATGATTTTATAGAGGAAGTAATAGCCGAGGTTTTGGTAAATAAGGACAGAAAAAGTGCAGTTACAGATAAGGCAGATGCTGTGCTTACTCACAGAATATGGGGACTTCCCGTGTTTCTTCTGATAATGGCGGCAGTG
>JAZQLM010000192.1:0-7201 GCA_045542655.1 Clostridia bacterium
GAGGAAGCATATAAAAATGCGGTAATGACAGGCAAATTTCCGTTTTTTGTGCTGGGGATATATCTGCCGCCCAATTTGGTTGACGTGAACGTTCATCCGGCGAAAACAGAGGTGAAGTTTGCCTATGAAAAGGAAGTATACGATGCGGTTTATTATGCTGTTAAGGCTGCTCTTTATAATGATGAGAAAAAAGATGATATGCCTTTTATATCAAAAAATCTGAGCTTTGAGAAAAAAGCTCCCGAAAATAACGGCTTTGGTGCTCCCGTGCCGCTTCAGATGTCAATGGATTTCACAAGTGCAAGGGCAGGCGTTTTTAGAGATAATAAGGCAGCGAAAAATACAGAGATAAGCTCAGAAGATATGAAAAAGCTTACGGAAAAGTATATCGAATATACTATACCGCCTGAGGAAATAAAAAATGAGCTTACTCTGAAAAATGACAATACAAAACCTGAAGTGCAGCCGGCAGAAATTAAGCCTGATGATAAAGAGGGCGTGGATGAGCCGGTTATTCAGATAACAGAGGTTCAGAAAGAAGAGAAAAAAATTCTCGGTCAGCTTTTTGATACATACATAGTGTATGAACAGGGCGAGAGTGCGTATCTTGTTGACCAGCACGCCGCTCACGAAAGAATGAGATTTGAAGTGCTTTTAAAGCAGAAAAAAGAAAACAAGAGCTTTTCGCAAAAGCTTTTAGTCCCTGTTGTCCTCGACCTTGATCAGGCAGAGAAGCTTATGCTTAAGGAAAATGAGGAATTTTTTAAAAGCTTTGGCTTTGAAATTGAGGACTTCGGTCAGGGAAGTATGGTAGTTCAGTCTACACCGGTTATCGGTTCGGACAAGGAGATAATTTCTCTTGTATTTGAGTTTTTGGATATTTTAAAAAGCGGTAAGAGAGACGGACTTTTATCGAAGGAGGAAAGAACTCTTGATACTATTGCCTGTAAGTATGCAATAAAGGCAAATAAAAAGCTTTCCGTTCCGGAAATGGAGGACCTGCTTGAAAGACTTGACGAGCTTTATGAAAAGGGAATAAGCACCTGTCCTCATGGAAGACCGATAAGGGCTGAGCTTTCTAAATACGAAATTGAAAAAATGTTTAAAAGAATTGTTTAAAATATAGGTTTAAAAAGGATAGCTAAGGATATGTCCCACGAAAATAAAAAGCAAAAATCCAATAAAATAATTGCCATCGCAGGACCTACGGCGTCGGGAAAAACGGCACTTTCGATAGCTGTTGCAAAGCATTTCGGCGGTGAGGTAGTTTCCTGTGACTCTATGCAGATATACAAAAGAATGGATATAGGCACGGCAAAGCCCGACGAGGAAGAAATGAGCGGAATCAGGCATCATATGATTGACATTATAGAGCCTGATGAAAATTATAATGTAGTGAGCTTTAAAAAAGATGCGGAAGCCGTTATTGATGAAATTTTAGAAAGAGGAAAGCTTCCTGTACTTGTGGGAGGTACGGGACTTTATATGGATAGTGTGCTTAATAATGTCGGCTTTACGGAGACAAAATCGGATGAGGCTGTAAGAAAAGAGCTGACAGAGCTTTGGGAGAAGATGGGCAGTGAATATATGCACGCAGAGCTTGAAAAAATTGATCCCGAGTCGGCAGAAAAAATTCACCCCAATAATGTAAGAAGAGTTATAAGGGCATTGGAGATTTACAGGACTACAGGAAAGACAATGACTCAGGTAAATGAGGAGTCTAAAAGGGAGCCGAAATATGACTCTCTTGTTTTCGGACTTATGTGGGACAGAGAGGTGCTTAACGAAAGAATAAACAGACGTGTTGACATTATGATGGAAAAAGGATTGCTTGATGAGGTAGAAGAGCTTAAGGCATCGGGACTTAAAAGAGAACTTACATCTATGCAGGCTATTGGCTACAAGGAATTGTTTGAATATTTTGACGGCTTAGTTACCTTAGATGAGGCTGTGGAGAAAATTAAGCTAGAAAGCCGCAGATATGCAAAAAGACAGATGACATGGCTAAGACGTAATGAAAAAATTAACTGGCTTATGTTACAAAAAGATTACAATTTGAATAAAATTTATGAACAGTGTTTTACAATGGCAGAAAAGTTTGGTATAATGAAAAATGAGTAGGAAGGATTTTTTAAAAATGCCGAAGAAAAATATAAAAGAAACTAATAAGCAGAATAAGGCCAAGAAGAGAAACCATAAGAAAAGCGGCTGGTTTTTCATAATTGCTTTGATTGTTTTTCTTGCGGTGTACCTTTCGGTCAGCTTTGCACTTAATGCAGGAAATACACTCTCTACCGTAGTTGTGAAAAAAGGCTCGGTTGAGGATTCGATTTATTCGGAGGGGTATATATTTAAAGATTCTTTAGTGGTGACATCGAACAAAAACGGATATATTGACTGTCTTAAGGATGATGAAGAAAAGGTTAAAAAGGGAGAGGCAATCGTGGCTGTATATACCGATGAGGTTAATGCAGGCTTAAAGAGCGAAATTGCAGAGATAGACGAGAAAATTGCCTCGCTTGAAAAAACCGTGAAATACAAAAGCTCGTCAGACGGTGACTATGCAAAAACCGAGCAGAGTATTTCGGATAAAATGAAAAAAATCGGTGCATTGACCGACTCAAAGGACATAAAACAGATTTCTCAGATTAAAAAAGATGTGAGTGCTATGCTTATGAAGAGAAGTAATGTGACCGATGATAGAAATGAAGAAAGTGAGCTTGAAGCTCTTAGGGTGAAAAAAAACAGCCTTATGTCAAGCCTTAGTGAGCAGGCAACTGTTATATATGCTTCTCAGCCGGGGGCGTTTACCTCAAAGGTTGATGGTGCCGAGGAGGTTCTCAGCCTTAAAAATATAAAGGAAAATAAGGTTGACCATAAATACTTTGCAGAGCTTAAGAAAATGAAGCTTGAAAATATGGTTACGGGGCAGGTAAATGAGGGCAGTCCTGTAGGAAAGATTGTAAATAACTATGAATGGAATTTAGTTATGGAAATTCCTGCTACTGAGAGTGATTTTCTTACTGAGGGCGATGAAATAAGTGTCCGTTTTACGGAGCTTGATGAAAATGAGGTAAGCGGAAAAATACTTAAAATTTCTTCCGAGGAAAATGATAAGGTGATTATCACCGTTAAATCGAATAAGTATGTTAAATCGGTTTATCACACATCAAGGGCACAAATTCAGCTTATAAAGAGGGTATACAGAGGGATTAAAATTCCGCAGAAGGCTCTTCGCATAATTGACGGTAAAAAGGGTGTATATGTTGTAAGAGGAAATCTTGCAAGGTTTATACCTGTTGATATAAAGTACTCTGATGAAAACTGGGTTATTACACCGGAGAATGAGGAAAGCGGAGGCATAAAGCTTTATGATGAGGTTGTGCTTAAGGGTAAAAATCTCTTTGACGGTAAAATTGTTAAATAAGAGGATTTTCAGCATATGAGTTATATAAGGGAAAATTTTATTGAAACACAGGAAAAAATAAATAAGGCATTGACAAGTGCGAAAAGAGCAGAGGGCGATGCAAGGCTTATAACCGTTACAAAAACAGTTGATACAAAACGTATTAAAGAAGCAATTGATGCAGGGGCAAAAATATTAGGCGAAAACCGTGTACAGGAAATTCTTGAAAAGTATGACGAGCTTTCCCCTATTGCTGAGTTTCACCTGATAGGTCATTTGCAGAAGAATAAGGTTAAATATATAATTGGAAAGGTTTCTTTAATTCATTCTGTTGAAAGTCTGGATTTGGTTAGGGAAATTGATAAACGGGCAAAACAGGCAGACCTTGTACAGCGTATTCTTATTGAGGTGAATGTGTCGGGAGAAGAGAGTAAGTTTGGATTAAGACCTGACGAGGTTTTAGATTTTGTAAAGAGTGCCTCGGAATATGAAAATGTGAAGATAGAAGGACTTATGACAGTAGCTCCGTTTGATGCAGATGAAAATGAGCTGAGGGATGTTTTTAAAGGACTTAGAAAACTTGCCGATACAGTTAGAGAATGTAATATAAAAAATGTCAGTATGGACGAGCTTTCGATGGGTATGACAAATGATTTTGAGCTTGCAATCGAAGAGGGTGCAACAATGGTGAGAGTTGGAACAGGAATATTCGGCGAAAGAAATTACAAGTAATAAATTAGAATTTTATATATTTTATATTCAGAAAGGAAGAAAAAAATGAGTATAATAAACAAGCTTTTTAATGCAATCGGCGTGGAAATTGAAGAAAAGGAAGATGATTTTGAAAGTGATCTTCTTGATGATGCAAGACCTTCAGAGGGAGTAAGAGGTATCGAGGATTATGATGATGAACCTCTTGATATTGGCACTAAGAAGAACAAGGTTGTAAAAATTCATACTACAGCACAGCTTAAGCTTGTGGTTATGCAGCCTGAGACCTTTGAAGAGGCAAGGGATATTGCGAACCATTTAAAGAGCAAAAAGCCTGTTGTAATGAACCTTGAGGCAGTTGACAGAGATGTTCAGAGAAGAATTGTGGACTTTTTAAGCGGTGCGGTATTCGCCCTTGACGGAAATATTCAAAAGGTATCTAACGGAATTTTCCTTATTGCTCCTTATAATGTAGGAATTATGGGAGATTTTAAGGACGAGCTCAGAAATAAAGGTATTTTCCCGAGAAACTAAGATGAATCAGGAATTTGATGAAAAGCTCTTGCTTGCAAAGGCAAGAGATGTTGTTGAGCTGTCCGAAAGATACTGTTCGCTTAAGCATACGGAATTTCTTACACCTAAAGAGGCACAAACGATAAAAAACAATTATATTCACGGCTCGGAGAGTATACAGGCTTTTGTCGGCGGTTATGAGGATGCCGAGAGAGTGATGTTTATTTCTTATCCGGATTTTCTGACAGATATTGATGAGAGTGAGTTTTTGTGTGCGTTGATAATTACAGGAAGAGATATTGCGAGCTTAAGTCACAGAGATTATCTCGGAAGCCTGTTGGGACTCGGTATCAAGCGTGAGAAGATAGGCGATATTTTAGTCTCGCCGGACGGTACAATAGTGTTTTTGGCAAGTGATATTTCGGACTATGTTATTGATAATCTCACGAAAATCGGACGCTCGGGAATACATATTGAACGAAAAAGTATATGTGATATTGAGGTGCCGGAGAAAAAGACCGAAACGATAAGAGGCACGGTGCAGAGTGTAAGGCTTGATGCGGTGTTATCTACAGCACTCAGACTTTCAAGAGGTAAAGCCATGCAGCTTATTGAGGGAGAAAAAGCAACCGTCAACTGGAATGTGTGTTCATCCGGCTCATATGCTATGAAAGAGGGAGACGTATTTTCTGTGCGTGGTTACGGACGGTTCAGACTTGAGCGGATTGACGGGCCTACTAAAAAAGGCAGAGTAGGGATTGAAATTTTAAAATATGTATAAAAATCGTCTTTTGAAAGGAATGATATGTAATGCTTACGCCTATCGAAATTGAAAAACATAGCTATAAAAAAGGCTTCAGAGGTTATTCAACGGCAGAGGTAGATGAGTTTACCAATATTGTATGTGAAAATTATGAAAAGCTTTATAAAGAAAATATTGTTTTAAAGGATAAAATCAATATTCTTACAAATGCTGTAAAACAGTATAAGTCTATGGAGGAAACTCTGCAAAATGCAATAATAGTTGCACAAAGTGCCGGCGAAGAGGTTACCAGAAATGCCCGTGAAAAGGCTGAAAATATAATTAAAGAGGCCGAAAATCAGGCAGGACGTATATTAAACGATGCAGGCAAAGAGGTTACTAAGGTAAGCTATGAATACGAGAAAATGAAGAGAAATGTTGAGGTTTTCAGAACTAAGATAATTTCATTACTTACTTCACAGCTTGATATAGTAAAAGAGTTTTCTATGCCTCAGGATGAGGAAGTGAAGGAGAATGCTGTGGCTTCCGAGCCTGAGCAGGTATATGAAGCTTCTTCCGATAAGTCGGTGGAGGAAACCTTGAAAAAACTCGAAAGAGTTACTATGGAGCTTCCAAAGCTTGTTCTTAACGAAAACGGAGAATATGTTGCAGCGGATAGTTCAGATAGCGGAAGTGCCGCTTTGAACACGGATAAAAAAGTTAACAATGATGATTATGATGAGGATCTTGGTTTTTAATCGCTTAGATGGAGCTGCTGCAATATGTTTGCACAGCTCCTTTTGATAATTTGATTTTATTTTTAAAAGGAATTTTGTGTATATGATTGTTTATTATTTGATTGGTATACTGGGCGTAATATTTGATTTTTTTACAAAAAAGGCGGCTGTAAAATATCTTAAGGATGCTCCCGATAGGGTTATTATAGAAGATGTTTTTCACCTTTCATATGTGGAAAACAGGGGGGCCGCATTCGGAATACTTGCAAATCAGAGATATGTATTTATTGTGCTTACCATAGTGATTATTGCGACACTTATTTGGTGGCTTCATAAAAAGAAGCCGGAAGGTATACTTATGAAGCTGGGGGCAACCCTTGTGATTTCGGGTGCAGTAGGAAATTTTATTGACAGAGTTTTTCTTGGATATGTTGTTGATTTTCTAAACTTTTGTCTGATAAATTTTCCGGTATTTAATGTTGCTGACTGTTTGGTATGTTCAGGTGCGTTTTTAATAGCACTGTACTATCTCTTTTTTGATAAAGAGAATACCGGACGGATAGAAGAAGAGGAATAAACAATGAATAATTCTAAAGAAAGATTTGAGTTTGTCTATGACGGACCAAAAGGAAAACGAGTTGATGTGTTCCTTGCGGAAAGTCTTGAGGGCTTTACACGTTCACATATACAAAAGCTTGCGGATGAAAATGTAATTTTTGTTAATAATAAGCCTGCAAAGGCAGGTGCTAAGCTTAAAAAGGATGATATTGTTGAGGGAGTAATTCCGGTTTTAAAGGAAATAGAGATAAGTCCCGAAAATATACCCCTTGATATAGTATATGAGGACAGCGATATGCTGGTTGTAAATAAACCTCAGGGAATGGTTGTGCATCCGGCTGCCGGAAATTATGAGGGAACGCTTGTGAATGCACTTCTTTATTATTGTAAGGACTCATTATCCGGAATAAACGGAGAAAAACGTCCGGGTATTCTCCACCGTATAGATAAGGACACGAGCGGACTTTTGATGGTTGCGAAAAATGATGTTGCACACGTATCATTGGCTGAACAGATAAAGGCTCACAGCCTTAC